>NZ_JBOICG010000443.1:0-12457 GCF_050739995.1 Pseudomonas sp.
GGTTTTAGGGCGGCTTCGCCACCCAGCGCGGGCAAGCCCGCTCACTACAAGGGCGTGCGGGCAATCCATGAATAGATCAACGTCTTCGCCTCCTCCGGGTGATGAGTCCTTCGGCGGTAGCTCGCGAACGTCGGTGATGTGCAGTAAGTGCATACCTCACTCACCTCGATATGCTCTCGTCGAACGCCCGCCGCTTGCAGCAATATCAGCCCATACCCACTCAGATCAAACCAGGCACTTCGCGCTTGCGTGGCATGGGGTGGTGCAATCTCGGGTGATAGCAACGGCGCTGGCTGTTCGACACTCCACGGCGCCTGTTCATCGCGCCACAGGTGGCCTTGGTCTGCCTGAAATGACGCGATGAATCCTTCGCTGACCTCATAGCAACAGGGTTTGATCGACGGTCCGATGGCCACCCGCAGTTGATCCACGGTAATGCCTTCATCGGCAAAACGTTGCACGGCGTTGGCGATGATCCCGCCTTGCAGGCCTTTCCAGCCGCCATGTACGGCTGCAACCATTTCGCCGTTTTTGGCAGCAAAGAGAATAGGTAGGCAATCGGCCGTGATCACCGCAATCGGCTGGTGTTTGCGGGTGAACACACCATCCGCTTCGACCGTGTTGCTCACCTGGTCGGCCTGCCATTCGACGACCGACGCACTGTGAACCTGCTTGCAGATGAACACATCTGCCGGGCGCAACGGATCATCGATCGAACAAAAACCATGGTTGACGCCAGGGATGGCGCCGAGAGTGTCTGCCTGTTGCACAAGCGTTCTCCGCTGAAAATGTTTAATCGCCGAGGGCTTCGCCTTCACGCCGAGGGTCCGCGCCGCCGCTCAGCGACACCTTGCCCTGGGCGTCCCGCGTACGCACGATGGCCTGGATACCGCTGGTCATATCGATCTCGCTCAGCGCGTGGCCTTTGTCCTTCAACGCTTGTTTCAACCCGGGGCTGAACAGACCGGCTTCCAGTTCAGTCGCGCCATTGCGGCTGCCGAAATTGGGCAAGCTGATGGCGGTTTGCGGGTCGAGGTTCCAGTCGAGCATGGCCACCAGGGATTTGCTCACGTACTCGATGATCTGTGAGCCGCCCGGCGAACCCACGGTAGCCAGCAACTCGCCGCTCTTGCGGTCGAACACCAAGGTCGGAGCCATGGCCGAGCGCGGGCGTTTGCCGGGCTCGACGCGGTTGGCCACCGGCTGGCCATTTTCTTCCGGGATAAACGAAAAGTCAGTCATCTGGTTGTTCAGCAAAAAACCCTGGACCATCACATGGGAGCCGAACGCCGCTTCTACGGTGGTAGTCATCGACACGGCACCGCCCAGGTCATCCACCGCCACTACTTGGGAGGTGGAAATGCGCAGCGGCGAGCGGTCCGGCGCGTACGCCACTTGGATTCCCGCTGGTTGGCCCGGTTTGGCGATGCCCATGCTGCGTTCACCGATCAGTGTGGCGCGTTGCGCCAGGTAGTTCGGTGCAACGAGGCCCACGACGGGGACGGGTGTGAAGTCTGAGTCGGCCACGTAAAGTGCGCGGTCGGCAAAGGCCAGGCGACCGGCTTCAGCGATCAGGTGAACGGCTTCGGGGGTGGGTTCAAGGCCGGCAGGCGACGTGCTTTTCACGGGTTTCATCGGCGCTATGGCCAGGCGCGGGTCGCGGGCCTCCACGGCCTGCAACGTACCGAGGATTTGCGCTACAGCAATCCCGCCCGACGATGGCGGTGGCATGCCGCACACTCGGTACTGCTTGTAGTCGGTGCACAGCGGTGTGCGTTCCTTGGCGGCGTAGCCCTTGAGGTCGGCCTGCGACAGGCTGCCCGCATTGCGATTGCCCTGGACCTTGCGCGCGATCTCATCGGCAATCGGCCCCTGGTACAGCGCGTCCGGTCCTTCCTTGGCAATACGCTTGAACACGGCGGCCAGCGCCGGGTTCTTCAGTAGCGTGCCAGTGGCTTTAGGTGTGCCATCGGCATTCAGAAAATAGGCCGCCATGTCCGGCGACTGCGGGATGTAGCGGTCGGCGGCAATCAGCGCGTGCAGGCGTGGGGAAATCGCAAAGCCTTGCTCCGCCAATCGAATGGCCGGCTCGAACAACTTGGCCCATTGCAGGTGACCGGTTTTCTTGTGTGCCATTTCCAGGGCGCGCAAGACTCCTGGCGTGCCAACCGAGCGTCCACCGATCTGCGCCTCGGGGAATGCCATGGGCGTGCCGTCGGCCTTCAAGAACAATCGTTCGGTCGCCCCGGCCGGTGCCGTTTCACGACCGTCATACGCGTGCACGGTTTTCCCGTCCCAGAGCATGATGAACGCGCCGCCGCCGATGCCGGATGACTGTGGCTCCACCAGGGTCAACACCGCCTGCATCGCAATCGCCGCATCGATGGCCGAGCCGCCCATACGCAATATCTCGCGCCCGGCTTCGGCCGCCAGCGGGTTGGCGGCGGCGGCCATATGGCGTTCGGCGTGTTGGGTGGTGAGGTCGGTGCGGTAACCCGAACCCAATTCCGGTGCGGGAGGTTGTTCGGTGATTTGGGTGTGACAGCCGGCCAGGGCGAGGGCTGCGGCTATCATCGACAGTTGACGGCGGGAAATCGGAAACACGCGTTGAACTCCGTTCATTGTGAGAATGATCTGTTGTCCTTGGTGTCGTACTTTTTACAGGTAAATCGTGCCTTGCAGGTAGAGCACTGCGTGGCCGGCGATAATCACGCGGTCGCCCTTGAGCTCACAGCGCAGTTGCCCGCGACGCTCTCCACCCTGTTCGGCAGTCAATTGTGACTTGCCCAGGCGCTCGGCCCAGAACGGTGTGAGCGAAGTGTGCGCAGAGCCGGTGACCGGGTCTTCATTGACGCCCACGTTCGGGCCGAACCAGCGGGAAATGAAATCAAACCGCGCGCTTTTGGCCGTTACCGCAATCCCGCGTTTGGGCAGGCCCTTGAGACGGGCGAAGTCTGGTTTGAGGGCGGCGACTTGGGCTTCGTTGTCCACCAACACGATGTAGTCATCGGTGGCATACACCTCGGCGTGCTCAATCCCCAGCGCGTTCAACATCCCGGCAGGCGGTTCGCAACGTTCGGGTTGCTTGGTCGGGAAATCCATCGCCAGTTCATCGCCATTGCGCGTGACGCGCAACTCGCCGCTGCGGGTGGCAAAGCGCAACACTTCAGGTGCTCCTGGCAATTTATTAATCAATACCCACGCCGCCGCCAGCGTGGCATGGCCGCACAGGTCCACTTCGACCTCCGGGGTAAACCAGCGCAACTCGTAGAAATCTCCACGAGGCACAAAGTAGGCAGTTTCGGAGAGGTTGTTTTCCGCTGCGATGCTCTGCAATTGTTCATCGCTCAACCATTCGGTAAGCGGACAGACGGCCGCTGGATTGCCGCCGAAGACGGATTGGCTGAAAGCATCGACTTGAAAGATATCCAGTTTCATCGAGAGCACTCCGTGTGGGGGGAGTCGGACACTAACAGCGGGTCAAACGAGCGTCAAAATACAGATGCGCGTTTTTTTCGAGCGCATGAAGTAACAGTTGTGATTAGGCAGGGGTGGAACTGGAAAAGGCAGGTGCCCACTAGGCAGTTGTAATTGATTCTGTCTGGGAGCGAGACCATGCTTAAAAAATTAGATCCTCTTCTCAAGTTACAGAGCAACCTTGGCAACGGTTTGACGAGTTGGCGCCAGGAAAAAAGCCCGCCATTGTTGCCGGCAGTGTCGTTGACCCACTATCAAACGCTGCAACCGACCTCGATGCAGTTCGACGCTTGTCTCAAGGATGGCAAGGTGCACGCTGATACGACACTTGCAGGGCGTGAGATTGCCAGTCACCTCAACCAGCCGAACAAACACTTTGTGGCCGATGGTCCTTTTGCAGCTGGCTGTCATGCATTGCGGATGAAAGATGAGCGTCAATATCTGTTTCACATTCAGTCCACACCGGCTGTCGCTGCGGTGTTCAAAAGCAGCCTGCCTGATACCGCCAGCGGCGCGAGCGACAGTCCGGGGCGTGCGCATGTGGGGAGCGTCAGTGCGGTTCAGACGACAGCAGAGGGCCAGCAATTTCGCCTGGAGAGTGGGCGGCTGTTTCGCTTTGAACCCCTCACGTTGTCCTGGATGCCCGACGCGGATACCCGTGCATTCAGTCGCATTGGCCTGACGAGCGATGGGCAATTGCTGAAGACGCCCGAGGGGTTTATCGACAACAGTGCGCAAGGGCGAACCACGGTGCTGCTGAGCCAGGCTCAAGAGGGTTCTTTTGTGCATCTTCAGGGAGATGACACACAGGCGGTGCGCCCGGTCGACGAGGTGGGTTTGCCTGTGCAACTCACGCGTATCGGTCTTTCGGGAAGCACGCTGTATGGCGCGACTGCGGACGGGGAACTGGTTTGCGCCGACTTGCGCCTGGTGCGGGATCACACGCTGCCGATGGTCCGGCAATCGGTCGATTCGCTTGAACAGGCGTTGAAGGGGGCGGTCCGTGTGGAGGGTTTTTTTCATGGTGATACGGGGCAACTCAATGCCCAGGTCCGCGATACGCGTGAGCAATCGCACAGCGTGCCTTTGGCGGGCGATAAAGCAATGCGCCCGCAATGGAACCTCAGCGACGTGCTGGTCAAGGGCATCGAGAAGGGGCTGCCCCTGCCCAGTCTGCCGGCGTTGTCGACGGCGGTTGATCTGGGCGAACGGGGTAAGGTTGCGCTGGATGCAGGCACTTTATTGACCTGGGATGCGATGACACAACGTTGGGGAAACGCTGGGCAACCCGGTATCGATCATCTGGAGCGCGGCCTGGACGGTCGTGCCTATGTGCTGCAAGAGGGGCAGTTGAAGGCAGTGGTCATCAGTAAGGTACGCGACCCGCTGTTTGAGGGCGCCAGCCATGATCTGGCCGCGCTTCCCGCGCCACGCCCGCACGTGTCCCTTGGCGAAGTGCTCGCAGGGAGTAGTGATAAGGGCATTACCGGATTTGCTGTAGCGGATGGCCACAATTTTGTGACCGTCGATCAGGGTAACCAGCTTCAGGTTCATCAGGACGGACAGATCAAGCCGTTGCAACTGTCTCCCTCGATTGACATAAAGACACTCGCCCTGGATCACGCGGGCAATCTTTATGCTCACACCCAGGGCGGCGAATTGTTCAGAGCGGATCGCCAGGTCTGGCAGGGCAATTCTGGGGGCGCGCAAAACTGGAGCAAGGTTGAACTACCGGATCACCAGCCTTTGGAGTCCTTGCGGATGGGGGCCGACAAGCACCTGATTGCTGGGTGGGATAAGCAGTTCCATCGATTGGAGAATGCCACCACCCGCGCGCTAGAGTGGGGGCCGGTGCCGGTGACAGCCGAGGTACCGTTACTGGCTGATAAGTTGAGGGGCACGCAAGTGCGTGCACAGTTTCCAGGTGGTGCGCTGACGGTGGGCAGCAATGTCATGGGGCAATCTCGGGAAGGTGTGCCGCTCAAGCGCGATTTTTTCCAGGGGATCAAAGCGCACTTCCATCCCTTGGAGGCCCTTGGCCAAAAGGCGAAGGATGTTCAGCACCATTTCAAGGGCCGGCAGGGTTTGGAGGGGATCTACGCAGACGATAAACGCCTGCACGAACAGCTCAAGCAGCTGGCGCAGAGCAAGCCGATTCCTACTGACCTGGGAGCTCGGTTAACCGTCTTGAGCGAAGCAGGCCCGCGACAGGCGTTGGCAAAAGAGATCCGCGCCGCGCTGACCGAGGTAGAGGACAGTAGCCAGTCCAGCGCCCGCCGCTTGGGGGATGCACACGGGGTGGCGTTTGACCCCAGGCCCACGTTGAGCAGGGCGGCGATTAACCCTGGCTCGACGTTGCATCAACTGTACGAGGCGTTCAAGAGAGTTTCCCCCTCGGCGGAAAAAACGACCGCTGCACTGTTGGCCAACTTTGAAGGGCAGGACCTGGTGCTTCCCACCTGGAAGCCCGAACGCAAGCGGGATCTCGATCACCCCTCGGCGCTTATCGAAGGCGACCTGATTCATCACGCGAGCACGCTCAAGCAATTGACGGATTTGGTACAAGCGCTTGACGGTACGTCAGGCCATAGTCCAAGTGCTTTGGCGCGCATAGAAACGTCGCTGCATGACGTCATGAAAGCGTTTAAAGACAGTCCCGTGCACACGTTGGCCAGCCAAGGTCTCGCCAATTACGATCAGGCGGAATTGTTGTATGGCAACTTCAAGTTGTTGGCCAAGGATCTTGGCACACCAGGCTCCGCCCTTCACTGGCATCTTTCGGGCCTGTTGGAGTTGCCCACCGATGTCTCCATCAAGGAGGCGATGACTCAGCAGGTACAGCACCTGAGCAGCGGCCAGACCCTTGCGCCTAGCCGAACCCAAGGTAAAAGCCTGGGATTGATGGTGACAGAGATAAAGCCGGTGGCCCCGGTGGAGTTTTTCTTGGGAGCCTCCAAGTCCCACACCCATGGCGTGAGTATCAGCCGTACCGACACGGGCGCCAGGGTTGAGATCAGTACCGATGATATGCGGCGTCTTGCCGGTTCGGTGGGGACTGGTGTCACGCTGGGTCGAGGATCGGGGGCGCTGGGGCCAGGCTTGAGGGTTGCGGCCGAGTTGACTGCGGCGATTGCAAAAAACACTGGGTCAAGCATCGGCTTTGACGTGAAAGAGGCAGACTTTGGCAAGATGATGTCGATCCTTACTGGCGAGAGCGGTACTGTCTGCGATCTGTTGGCTCTGGGTGACGGGCACGTGGCAGGCAAAAGTTCGAAGCTCAGTGGCGACTTCAATCTGGATGCACTTGCGCAATTGCGCATGATGTACAGCCCACAAGAAAACATCGCTGAACTGGACTCGGTGATCCGCGCCGGCATCGGCGGGGTGGCTAACCTCAATCTTGCGCACATAGATAAGAGCCAGTCCTCCAAGCGCACTGCAACCGGTATCAGCCAAGGCACGGCGAGCAGTGCGCAGCTCTTCAGGCAGGGTGGTGTGGGTGCCAATGTTGCGCCGCTCAACGCCTTGGCGCTGGGTAGGGCCGAAAGTGACAGCCCCAGCACGGCGGTAGCTACGGCGCCGGAGCTATCAGTCATGGTGAAGTTTGATCGTGGGCAATCACAGGCCTACAGCTTTTCGTTCAAGCATCCGCAACCGGTGACTCAGTCGCAGATTGATGACCTTAAACGCAGCGTATTGCTTTACTCGCCGGCTTTCAGGCGGGATATGGCTGAAACTGAGCTGTCGGGGAGTACGGTGGATCAACAGTTGGCCACATTGCGAAGGTTTCTCGCGACTCATCCCCCCGTGGCGACGAAGTCGGACGTCTATCACGCCATCAGCCAGTCACTGGACAAGTTGATCGTCCAACAGGACTTGATGAACAACGGGTTGCGTCAATTGGCGTCGGTCGAATCTTCCGTCACACGTGTGGGGTTGCGGGACGATGGGTACCATGCCTGGCTGGATGATGTGGCTCCGGCCAACAAAGCAGCGATTGAACAGTGGCTGAAGGATGACCCTCAGCTTTCCCGAGTGCTCAATCAGCTGCAGCAGGGAGAGGGCACCTCCGTGACACTGGGTATGGAGCTCAAACCACAGGTCCTGCATGCAATAGAGCGTAGCCATCTTGCTGGTGAAAATGTCGAGCCACTGATCAGGCAGGCGTTGAGTGATCGCAACAACCTGCGTGTTAAAAGCATGAGCCTGAGCTACACCGCCACCCAGTCCCATGGCATGTCGGTACCCGCCATGAATCTCAGTTTTTCCAGTAGCGCTGGGCTGAGTCACACTCAAAAGCGCGTCAATGCTGATCTTGAATACGGTGTGGACGCCGATAAGCCGTTGCGAATGAACCTGAACGATACTCTGGGCAGTCTGCCCAGGCATGATCTGACCATTGACTTGGGAGACCTGCGAGTGAGAACGCAGGCCCAGCCAACGACCTGAGCCGCAACGGTTCAAGCACTTTTCACAAGGCATAAAAAAACGGCCTACCTTTCGGTAAGCCGTTTTTAGTACTTGGTGGCTACACAGGGACTTGAACCCCGGACCCCAGCATTATGAATGCTATGCTCTAACCAACTGAGCTATGTAGCCAAGTGGCGCGCATTATTCGCGTAGAACGGGAATGCGTCAAGTATTTATTTTTAATTTTTATCTACGCTTTCAACTGTTTAAGCGAAATCAACGGATCCGGCGACGAGTGGATCGCGATTCGCCCTGCCGATTACCTGAAAAGCCTGGTCGCGTTGGGCAGATATCCCTGCCGCCCAAAGCGTGGCTTGACGTTAAGGGTACTTCGGGTTGTGAGTGGCACGTTTAAGCTGTTCGCGTGCCCGTGACAGGCGCGAGCGGACGGTGCCGATAGGAATATCCAGTGCGTCGGCTGTGTCCTGGTAGCTGCCATCGGTTTCCAGTGAGGCGTACAGCGTCTTGCGCATCTCCACTGGCAGGTGGTCGATGGCACTCAGCGTTTTTTCCAGTCGACGATTGACCTCGAATTCCCAATCCAGGCTGCGGTTGTCTTCCTGGCCATGCCATAGCGATTCATCAAATTCGCAATGCATGGGCTTGGCATACATGCGCCTGAAGTGATTGCGTATCAGGTTCTGCGCGATGCCACACATCCAAGTACTGAGGCTGGCACTGCCGCTGAAACGCTCACGGTTTCGCCAGGCCTCCAGATAGGTCAATTGCAGCAGATCGTCTGCATCTTCTGGGTTGAGTACACGTTTATGAATGAAGCGCCGAAGCTTTTTTTGTTGGTCGTCTGTCAGGTGATGCATGAATTGAGGCGAGCTGCCAACAAGGTGCGCTAAAGCTTCAATAGGGATATTCATGATTATTTCCTTGGTGTAGACAGTCGAAAGGGTGTCGACGGGAACCCCGATTGCACTGGCTGTGCCAAAGAATAATTTTCTTCAAGTTATTGATTTTTATTGATAAATATTTTGTGTTTGCGCAATTTTGTGCAGCGATTTGCATAGAGCATTGAAGGCTCGTGCAAGTCTTTTCAAATTGGCCGTGCGATCGCTATTGATGGAACCGCATAGGCTGGCTTTGCCACACAGGGAAACACTCTTCCTGTTCAGGCATGTCCATGAAAGTTGAATTCTCGCCCGATGTGCAAACGGTCCAACCACTGGATCAGCCTGTTGTCAGCCCGACCTCGGTTCCTGTACCTGCCAAGGGCATGGACGAACTCGCTTATCTGTTCAACCAGGAAGTGGACCTCAACAGTCGCACGCTGAGTGAAAGGAAGATTGGCGTGCGCGTGCTCCCGATGGAGCAGCTTGCGCAGTTTTATGAGCAGTTGGGGCATCCGGCCCAGGCAACCCTGGCGAGCATTTCGCGTCGTGTCCGATGGCAGCTGCTGCAGCAACCCCACCTCGACAAATTGTTGGAGCTTGCCGGCGGAGACCCCGCGCGCGCGTTCGTGGTGCTCAAGTACGTAGCGGCACAGGCGGACACTGAGGTTCGCCCCTCCGAAGCGGCCTTGGCGCGCGATGCCATTGCCAAGCTGGAGGTCCGCTTCAAAGGGCAGATCCAGGCCGGCCTGAACATTGCCGTGGCGCTACAGGCGGCCTGTGTTGATCCGCAGGAGCGCCAGGCGCTGCGCACGCTCTACTACGCCAGCGTGGTCACGCGGCAATCGTTGGCGACGATGATGCAGGCGTTGCTGGGTGTGTATGGCGGCGAACGATTTGCCGACGGACTCAAGGTGATGCGAAAGGCTTTGGCTGACGATATCGCGGCCAGTGTGTCGTCATTGCCTACACCATTGTTACGTACCTTGTTACTGGGGCTGCAAAGCTGCGGGCAGTTGAGCGCAGTGCTAGCGGGTTGCCACGCGTTACTCCAACGCCTGGGCATTAGTCACGACGCGGTAGCCTTGCTGCAGCGTCTTTTGGCTTTTGCTGGCAGCGGTATTGCCGCTGCTGAAATTCTGCGACTGGGAGAGGAACTGTTGGGGGGGGCGAACACTCAGCAGTTATTGGTCCTCAATGCGCTCTACCCGTTGTTCCAGCAACTGCCATTGGCGTTATGGCTCGATAGCCGAGTGCGCGAAGAGACCCTGCGTAACTTCCTCGCGGTGATGGGGGAACTGGATCGGGTAACACGTGGCCCTGCGCGTTTTCCAGGTGAGTTGGGAGCCCTGGCGTGACTGCGCTTTCGGTCATCAACCGCTTTTTGCTCAAGGTTGCGCAGCGCGCCGAAGTGCTGGGTGCCGTGGTGGTAATGGCCATCGTATTCATTTTTATTGTGCCGCTGCCCACGTGGTTGGTGGACATCTTGATTGCGCTCAATATCTGCATCTCGTGCCTGTTGATCGTGCTGGCGCTGTACCTGCCAGGCCCTCTGGCGTTCTCGTCATTCCCGTCGATTCTGCTGTTGACCACCATGTTTCGCCTGGCGTTATCGATTGCGACGACGCGCTTGATCCTGTTGGAGCAGGACGCAGGCGACATCGTTGAGGCCTTCGGCAATTTTGTGGTCGGCGGCAACCTGGCCGTGGGGATGGTGATTTTCCTGATCCTGACCCTCGTCAATTTCCTAGTCATCACTAAAGGCTCGGAGCGGGTGGCCGAAGTGGCCGCGCGCTTCAGCTTGGATGCGATGCCCGGCAAGCAGATGTCCATCGACAGCGACTTGCGAGCCGGCCTGATTGACGGCATGCAAGCACGGGATAAACGCGAGCAGTTGTCCCGTGAGAGTCAACTGTTCGGGGCCATGGACGGCGCCATGAAGTTCGTCAAGGGCGACGCTATCGCGGGTTTGATCATCGTTGTGGTCAACCTGCTGGGCGGTTTCTCCACGGGTATGTTCCAGCATGGCTTGAGCGCTTCCGAATCAATATCTCTGTATTCGGTGCTGACCATCGGCGACGGTCTGATTGCGCAGATTCCAGCGCTGCTGATCTCTCTGACGGCTGGCATGATCATTACCCGCGTGGCGCCGGATGGGCGCAAGGGCGTCAGTAACATGGGCGCCGAAATTGCCCGGCAGATGACCAGCGAACCCAAGAGTTGGATGATCGCCTCGGTGGGGATGCTTGCCTTTGCGGCGGTACCCGGCATGCCTACCGGGGTGTTCATCCTGATAGCACTGGTCACTGGCTCCCTTGGGTATTACCTGATGCGCCAGCGTCAACGGCAGGAGCAGCCTGAAGCTGAAGCGGCTGAGGTGGTTCGTCCCGAAGAGAACGGCAGTGAAGACTTGCGTGGGTTTGATCCATCAAGGCCCTACTTGCTGCAGTTCTCCCCGACGCTACGAGGGACGCCCGAGGTGACTGACCTTGTTCACTCGATTCGCCAGGCCCGAAATGCATTGGTCGCCAATATTGGCCTGACGCTGCCACCGTTTGAAGTGGAGCCCGATGATTCACTGGCCGACGATGAAATGCGCTTCTGTGTCCATGAAGTGCCGATGGTCAAGGCGTCTGTTGTCAACTATGTGGCCGTTGAGCGCAAGGCGCTGGCGGTTGAGCCCGCGCACGCCCTACCGGGTCTGGTAGAGCGCGACGAACAGGATTGGCTTTGGTTGGCGCCGGATGATCCGCTGCTCGATGATCCGCAGTTGGAGCGCTTCACCGCGTCAAGCTTGATCGTTGAGCGTATGAAGCAGGCCATGATGCTCAGTGGGCCGCAGTTCCTGGGGGTCCAAGAGAGCAAGTCGATCCTCAGTTGGCTGGAACACAACCAGCCGGAATTGGTTCAGGAGTTGCAGCGGATCATGCCGTTGTCGCGGTTTTCGGCGGTATTGCAACGTCTGGCCAGCGAAGGTGTGCCGTTGCGGGCGGTGCGGCTGATTGTCGAATCGCTGATCGAGTACGGTCAGCATGAGCGTGAGCCGGATGCGCTGGCTGATTACGCGCGTATTGCCCTCAAGGCGCAAATCTACTACCAGTACAGCGAGGCCGACGGCCTGCATGCCTGGTTGCTGTCACCGCAGACCGAAAACATCTTGCGCGAGGCGCTGCGCCAGACCCAGACCGGGGTGTTCTTCGCACTCGACGACGAACATAGCGCAGCGTTCGTCAGCTTGCTCAATCAAGCCTTTTCCTTACGGCCCAAATTCAAGAGCGTCATGCTCGTTGCACAAGACTTGCGTAGCCCTCTGCGCACATTGCTGCTGGATGAGTTCAACCATGTGCCGGTGTTGTCTTTTGCCGAGTTGGGCAGTACCTCGAAGGTCAAAGTGCTGGGACGCTTTGACCTGGGCCAGGACGAGCTGATGCGTGGTGCGGTGGCATGATGGTGTGGCTATGTCCGGCATGGAGGGCTCGATGATGTTCGAGTTGCGAGTGCTTGATGGGCGGCATCAGGGCGCTGCGTTGCCATTGTTTGGAGAGCAATGGAGCCTCGGTGCCCACGCTGATGCTGACCTGGTACTGAACGATCAGGGCATCGTCGAGCATCACGCATGGCTGCGACTCATCGGCTCGAACTGGTCGGTGCAGGCCGAAGCGGGGCTGTTA
>NZ_JBOICG010000444.1:0-7124 GCF_050739995.1 Pseudomonas sp.
GGATCAACCGTCGCTCATCCGCGCTGAGCGCCGGCGAGCGGTGGATCAGACCGTGACCTTCGTTGCCATGCCATTTGGTGCCCTTGAGCAAGGCGACTTCACCGCAGTGGATCTGCTCGATACGCTCGACAGGTTCGGCCTCCGGCTGGCTAAGCTTACGTCGGTCCATCACCCCTTCGCGCAACCACTGGCTGCCGATCCCGGCATAAGTGGTGATCAGTCGTACAGGCACATGATCGACGTGAAAACGCGGGCACATGGCCTTGTCCAACAACCGCAGGCGTACGCCAATCCGTTTGGCCCCCAGCAGGCAAGCGAAAGCGCTGACCAGCCATGATACGTCGGCGATAAAGCCTTCGTAGCCTTCCAGATCGCGGCAACTGGACGCCAAGCCCTGCAAGTTCGGCATGGCATCCTCGTGATTAAGCTCAATCACCAAGGACTCGGCCAGTGGCTCGTTGAGCGCTACCAGCAAGGCGCCAAATTCCGCGATGTGCAGCGGTAACTGGCGTTGCCACACCGCCAGGTTTACGCCGTCTTCGAGGATATCGGACAGCGCCAACGGGGTTTCGCCGCGGGTCTGGCGGATAACGGGCCGTAGCGGGATAACCGGGGCGAGCATCACGCGGCAGCCTCTTCATACCAAGGGCCAAAGGGGTCGACCAGTTGGCACCATCCTTCGACGCCCAGGGCCATTTCTTCATCGGTAAGCAGGCACGCGTCCAGCTCGGCGCGCATCTGGGTGAAGTCGATATTCTGCCCAATGAAGACCAATTCCTGTCGGCAGTCGCCGGTGCTCAATTGCCAGTTGCCCATGATCGCCGCGATGCTTTCTTCGTCTTGAGGCCATTGGCTTTTCGGCACAAAACGCCACCAACGACCGGCAAAACCATGACGCATCAAACCACCGGCCTGGGACCAACTACCCGCATCCTGATGTTTGCTGGCCAACCAGAAAAAGCCTTTGGAACGCAGCAGCTTACCGTTGACCCACGGGCGGTCGATAAAGTCGAAAAAGCGCTGTGGATGAAACGGACGGCGCGCGCGATAGGCCGTGGAGGCGATGCCGTATTCTTCCGTTTCCGGCACATGTTCACCGCGCATTTCCTGCAGCCAGCCCGGCGCTTGGGAGGCACGCTCGAAGTCGAAACGGCCGGTATTGAGGATCTTGTGCAGCGGCACTTCACCCATGACCATCGGAATGATTTCCGCCTGGGCATTCAGGCGCTCAAGAATGGCCATCAATTCTTCGCGCTCGCGGCTGCTGATCAGGTCGATCTTACTGATCAGGATCACGTCGGCGAATTCGATCTGCTCGATCAACAGGTCAGTGATGGAACGCTCATCTTCTTCGCCCAGGGTTTCACCCCGAGAAGCAAGGCTTTCGGCGGCCTGGTAGTCGATCAGGAAGTTCATACCGTCGACCACAGTGACCATGGTATCCAGGCGGGCGATATCGGCCAGGCTCTGCTCGTTTTCATCGCGGAAGGTGAAGGTTTCAGCCACGGGCAACGGTTCGGAAATACCTGTGGATTCGATCAGCAGGTAATCGAACCGACCTTCCTTGGCGAGTTTTCCGACCTCTTCCAGCAGGTCTTCACGCAAGGTGCAGCAGATGCAGCCGTTGCTCATTTCCACCAGTTTTTCTTCGGCACGATTGAGGGTGACGTCGCGCTGGACCTCGCTGCCGTCGATGTTGATTTCGCTCATGTCGTTGACGATCACGGCCACCCGCAGGTTCTCGCGGTTGCGCAGGACATAGTTGAGCAGCGTGCTTTTTCCGGCGCCGAGAAAGCCGGACAACACGGTAACGGGAAGACGGTTGGTCATCAGGTAATCCTCATCAAGGGTGGCCGGTCAAATCGCCCGTTTATGGCGTTCGCGCAGCTCTTCACGTTCTTTGGCTTCGATACACAGGGTGGCGGTGGGACGCAGCAGCAGGCGTTGCAGGCCGATGGGTTCACCGGTTTCACGGCACCAGCCGTATTCGCCACGGGCCAGCAGTTCCAGGGCGTCGTCGATCTTGTCCAACAGCTTCTTTTCCCGCTCCAGCAGGCGCAGTTGCCATTGGCGTTGCTCTTCTGCGCTGCCGACATCGGCCGGGTCGCTGTTGGTTTCCTGCTCGCGTAGCGCCAGGAACTCAGCATCGATACGCGCTTGCAGCTCATTGCGTTGAGCCAGCAATAACTCGCGGAAGAAGCCTTGCTGGGCCTCATTCATGTAATCGGCGGGCGGTTGGGCCAGGAGGTCTTGCTCAGTCATGGGAAGCGGTTCACGGATCGGGTGGTCTTTTAATGTTATAGTATAACAACACAGATAAGCCAATCCTCCCTTGCTCGTCACGACGAAGGGCGCAATGCTGGAGCACTTTCTTGCGACGAGAAGCCTCGATGAAATACCTGGTGTGCGCTCTGTTATTGGCAGCGACAGGACAAGCCCATGCTCAAGCGCCGAGCCTGTTGGCCAATTGCACGCGCAGCGCCAACGTGCTGGCCTGTGTGGACCCGTTGGGCAACGCCTATAGCGTGGCGACTGTCGGCAGCACCACGTACTTGCGGGGTTTCGAAGTGATCGGTAAGCGCTACTGGGCACAGACCAACAGCCGCTACGGGCAACTGACGTTCTTTACCGGGCTGGCGTCGGACGGTGAGGCGTGGGTCGGCTACACGCGCCGCGTGGGCTGGACCACTATCAACCGGTTCTCCAGTTCAGGTGGCGCCAGCGCCAAGTTCACGTGCAGCCGCATTACTGGCTGTTAGACCTGGCCGTTCTTCTGTTCCTGAACCCATGCCATATAGCTGTTCATCGGTGGGTTCTTCTGGAAATATTTTTGCAGACCTTCAAAAAGACCATCCGCCACCGCCTGTTGATGACGCGCTGTCACCAGCCGCTGGGCATCCTGGGTATTGGAGATAAACCCAGTTTCCACAAGGATCGATGGCACGTCCGGTGACTTGAGCACCGCAAAGCCCGCCTGTTCCACGCGCTTCTGGTGCAGCGTGGTGATGCTTTGCAGGCTGCCCAGCACTGAACTGCCCAGTTGCAGGCTGGAAGCGATGGTAGCGTTCATCGACATATCGAGAATCACCCCGGCCAGCATCGGGTCCTTGTCCTTGAGATTGAGCAACGTGGTAGCACCGAGCAAGTCTGCGCCGTTTTCACGTTGCGCCATGAAGCGCGCCGTGGCAGATGTGGCACCGCCCTCAGACAACGCGTACACCGACGCCCCCGAGGCCGTCAGCCGTGGCGCGGCATCGGCATGCACCGAGATGAACATATCGGCCTTGTGCTGGCGGGCGATGTCCACGCGCTTGCGCAGCGGCACGAAGAAGTCATCGTTGCGCACCAGTTTCACGGCGAAGCCCTTCTCGCGCTTCAAACGTTTGGCCAGCAATTGGGCGATAGACAGCACCACGTCTTTTTCGCGCTGACCTTTGGAACCAATGGCCCCCGGGTCTTTGCCACCGTGGCCAGGGTCGACCACTACGATGATGTCGCGCTTGGGGTGGGCCTTGTCCACAGGCGCGACCAAGAGCGCGGGCTCTGCAGCGATTTGGCGAGGTGCGCGGGTGGCATTGGTCAAATCCAGTACCAAGCGATGCCCTTGGCCATCCTGCGGCGGCAATAGAAAGCTATTGAGCTGCATCGGCGCGGCCAGGTCCAGCACGATGCGCGTGTCACCTTTGCCGAAATGCCCGGAGCGGATGGAAGTGATCCCGCTGTTCTTCAACGCCAACTGAGAGAAATCACCCGAGAGGCCGGCACCGCTCAGGTCAATGATCACGCGCTCCGGCGACGTCAGGGAAAAGGTCTTGTATTGCACCGGGCCGCTGAGGTCGAGCACCAGCCGCAGTTTGTCTTCCGAGCGCCACAAGCGCGCGTTGCGAATCTGCGTGGCATAAGCCCCCAACGGCAAGGTGAACAGGGGACTGACCAACAGCAGGTTAAGGAGCTGACGTCTGTGCATGGCAAATACCACAAATAAAGGAGCGTCCCTGCTCGACATGACTGAAGAAAGACTGAAGTAGAAAAATCATCGTCGACTCAATCGTTATAATATAACATGTCTTTTTATTTCCAACGATGGACCTGCCCATGAATGCGCTGACTCTGCCGGATATCGCCGCGCAGGCTTCACGCCAAGCCTTGCCACTCGACTGGGTGGGCATGTGCGGCATCGCCCTGCCCATCCTGATCGACAACCAACGCCTGGCCGCCACCGCTGATGCCGGCGTGAGCCTGGACGATGGTTCGGCCCGTGGCATTCATATGTCGCGCCTGTACCTGGCCCTGGAAATGCTCGATCAGCAACTTCTTACGCCTGCACTTCTGCGTAATGTACTTCAGCGCTTTCTCGACAGTCATGAAGGTTTATCTAAGAACGCTTACTTGCGTATTCATACGAATCTGCTGCTGAAACGCCCGGCGCTGGTCAGCCCATTGGCCGGTTGGAAAGGCTACCCGGTGTGCATCGAAGCGCGCCTGGAAAACCAGATGTTCCACGTGGAACTAAAAATTGACGTTACTTATTCCTCAACCTGCCCCTGCTCAGCTGCCCTCGCCAGGCAGTTGATTCAACAACAATTTCTCGAAGATTTCGCCAACACGCCGTTGCAGCATGAAGACGTGTTGACCTGGCTTGGCAGCGCGAACGGTATCGTCGCCACGCCGCACAGCCAACGCAGCAGCGCGCAGTTGCACGTCCAATTGCAAGGCGATCATCTGCCGCTGACAGACCTCATAAACACCGCAGAAGCCGCCCTCGGCACCGCCGTACAAACCGCCGTGAAACGTGCGGACGAACAAGCCTTCGCGTTGGCCAACGGGCAGAACCTGATGTTCTGCGAAGACGCCGCCCGCCGCCTGAACCTCGCCTTGAAACGCTCGGATGCCGTCAAAGCCTTCCATCTCAAAGTGATCCACGCCGAAAGCCTGCACGCGCACGATGCCGTGGCTGAAAGCCGCTGGACGAGACACCCTGCATGATCACCTGCAATGCTTTGCGCTGGGGCGCACCGGGCCAACCCCTGACCCCCGCGCTGGATCTGACCCTGGAAAAAGGCAGCCTCACTGGCATCATCGGCGCCAACGGCACCGGTAAAAGCAGCCTGCTTAAAGTCATCGCCGGCCTGCAAAAACCGCTGACTGGCAAAGTCACCGTGGAGGTTCCACGCCGTGGTGGCTTGTCGTTTCTGCCCCAACAACAACACTTGGATCGCCAGTTCCCCATCAGCCTGCAAGAGCTGGTTGCCGCGGGCTTCTGGGGAAGCAAACTAACCCCGGAACAACGCACCCAACGCCTGCAAGCGGTGCTGGAAGACTGGTGCCTCACGGGCCTGGAACATCGCCCGCTGATGGCATTGTCCGGCGGCGAACTGCAACGTGCGCTGCTCGCCCGCATGAGCCTGGCGCAAGCGCCGGTGCTGCTGCTCGACGAACCTCACGCCGCCCTCGACGAAGAAGGCCAGGCCCTGTGCTGGAAACACGTACACGCCTGGCACGATGAAGGCCGCACGGTGATCATCGTTTGTCACGACCTAGCCTCCGTACGGCACCACACTCAGCAGGTCGTGCAGATCAAAAGCACAGGCTGCGTCTTCGGTCCCAGTAAAGAGCTGATCCGCCCGCAACCGCACATGCAGGTGGCCTGATGCACTTCACTGCCCACCTGTGGATGCCCTTCCACGATTTCGTTTTCATGCGCCGCGCACTGATCGGCGGGCTGGTGCTCGCCTGCAGCACCGCGCCGTTGGGCGTGTTTCTGATCCTGCGACGTATGAGCCTGATTGGTGACGCCGTGGCTCACGGCATCCTGCCCGGTGCCGCGCTGGGCTTCTGGTTCGCCGGCCTCAGCCTGCCCGCCTTGACCATCGGCGGCCTCGGAGCCGGCCTGAGCATGGCCGGGTTGTCCGCCTGGATCACCCGCCGCACCGGCCTGCGTGAAGACGCCAGCCTCGCCGCCATCTACCCCATCTCCCTCGCCGCCGGCGTGTTGATCCTCGGCATCGCCGGCAAGCGCCTGGACCTCCTGCACCTGCTGTTCGGCTCGGCCCTGGCCGTGGATGAAACCACCCTGACTGGCATGCTCTGGGTCTCCGGCTTCAGCCTGATCGCTATGGCGCTGATCTATAAGCCGCTGCTGCTGGACACCCTCGACCCGCTGTTCCTGCAAACCGTCAGCCGCCTCGGCCCACTCGCCCACGGGTTGTTCCTGACCCTGGTGGTGTTGAACCTGGTGATCGGTTTCCAAGCCATCGGCGCGTTGATGGTGGTGGGTTTGATGATGTTGCCGGCCATTGCTTCACGCTTCTGGAGCCGGCGTCTACCGGTGTTGATCGCAGTATCGGCGGTGCTGGGATGCCTGTCGGTGTGGTTGGGTCTGTTGCTGTCGTTCTACTACTCGCTGCCCAGCGGCCCGGCCATCGTGCTGGTGGCTGGCGGTGGGTATCTGCTGTCCGTGGTCTTCGGTCCGGTGCACGGCTTACTGCGCCGTCCGCCCGCTCTTACATCCCAATGAGGTGTCTCCCGATGCGCGCTTTACTCGTGCTGTTCAGTCTGCTGCTGCCGTTGTCGATGGCCCAGGCCGCCGAAAAACTCCAGGTGGTTACCAGCTTCAGTATTCTCGATGACATCACCCACCAGATCGGTGGCGATCACATCCAGATCAGCAACATGGTCGGCCCCGACGCCGACGCCCATACCTATGAGCCCACGCCGGACGATGCCAAGGCGCTGCTCAAGGCCAAGGTCATCATCAAGAACGGGCTGGGCTTCGAGCCTTGGCTCGACCGTCTGGTAACCAGCACCGAAACCAAGGCCACCGTTGTGACCGCCAGCAAAGGCGTGATCTCCCACACCATGGAGGAAGACGGTGAAACCATCCCCGACCCGCACGCCTGGCACAACCTGGCCAACGCCGAAATCTATGTGAACAACATCACCAAGGCGCTGGTGGCGGCCGACCCGGCCAACAAGACCGACTACCTGCGCAACAGCCAGGCCTACCTGAAAGATATCTACCGCCTGCTGGCCGAAGCCAAGACCAAGTTCGGCGCGCTGCCAGCGGGCAACCGTCGAATCGTCACCTCACATGACGCCTTCGGTTACCTGGGCCAGGCCTATGG
>NZ_JBOICG010000445.1:0-2288 GCF_050739995.1 Pseudomonas sp.
ACCCTGACCATTTCCTACGATGTGGCCCGTGGCGAACACCGTGGCCCGCGCAAACGCGAGATGAAACCCGCCGAAGTCGGCCTGGGTGACTGCATCGACTGCCAGCTGTGCGTGCAGGTCTGCCCCACCGGTATCGATATCCGCGACGGTCTGCAAATGGAATGCATCGGCTGCGCGGCGTGTATCGACGCCTGTGATTCGATCATGGACAAAATGGGTTATGCCCGTGGCTTGGTCAGCTATACCTCCGAACATCAATTGCAAGGCGGCAAAACCCACCTGCTCAGGCCACGCCTGATCGGCTACAGTGCCGTGCTGTTGGTGATGATCGCCGCGCTGGTGGTGGCCCTGGTGGGCCGGCCGATGGTGTCGCTGGACGTGACCAAGGACCGCGGCATGTTCCGCGAGAACAGCCAGGGCTTGATCGAAAACATCTACAGCCTCAAGGTCATCAACAAGACCCAGCAACGCCAGGACTACCGCCTGGAACTGGAAGACGCCGCAGGCTTCCAGCTACAAGGCAAGACCGAGATCAGCCTGGCGCCGGGGGAAATCAGCGATATACCGGTATCGGTGGTGCTGCTGGCGGAGAAACCAGCCAGCAGTTCCCAGGCCTTGCGCTTCAAGGTAACGGATGTGGATGAGCCGTGGATCTACAGCGCCGCCGACAGCCGTTTTGTAGCACCGCTGAACCGCTAAGAATTGCCATTGCGAAAACACTGGAGATCTACTGTGGGAGGGGGCAAGCCCCCTCCCACATTTTCAACCGTGTTCAGACCAAAGAATTTGTTTAAGGCCGCCATGAAACGCTACGAAAAATTCGCCGATGACATTGCAGAACTGATCCGCTCCGGCGTCCTCGGCCCTGGCCAGCGGGTGCCGTCGGTACGCTATGCCAGCCAGGCCTATGGCATCAGCCCGTCCACGGTGTTCCAGGCGTATTACCTGTTGGAGCGCCGTGGGCTGATCCGCGCACGGCCACGCTCGGGCTACTTCGTCAACTCCCACGCCCCCAGCCCTTTTTCCGAGCCGGTGGTGAGCGAACAGGTGCATGAGTCCACCGAAGTGGATGTGAGCGAACTGGTGTTTTCGGTACTCGACTCCATCAAGGACCCGAACACCGTGCCCTTCGGCTCGGCCTTCCCCAGCCCCATGCTGTTCCCGCTGCCACGCCTGGCCCGCTCCCTGGCCAGCGCCGGCCGTGAAATGGACCCGCGCCTGGTGGTCACCGACATGTCGCCGGGCAACCCGCAACTGCGCCGGCAGATTGCCCTGCGTTATATGGTTGGCGGGCTGATGCTGCCCATGGAAGAACTGCTGATCACCAACGGCGCCCTCGAAGCCCTGAACCTGTGCCTGCAAGCCGTGACCGAACCCGGCGACCTGGTGGCCATCGAAGCCCCGGCGTTCTATGCCTGCCTGCAAGTGCTGGAGCGCCTCAAGCTCAAGGCCGTGGAAATCCCCGTGCACCCGCGTGATGGCATCGACCTCAATGCCTTGTCACAAAGCCTGGAACGCTACCCGATCAAAGCGTGCTGGACCATGACTAGCTTCCAGAACCCCATGGGCGCCACGCTGCCGGAAGCCAAGAAACAGGCGTTGGTGGAACTGCTGCGCAGCCACCAGGTGCCATTGATCGAGGACGATGTGTACGCCGAGTTGTACTACGGGCAACAGGCACCAAAACCGGCCAAGGCCTTCGACACCGAAGGGTTGGTGATGCATTGCGGTTCGTTTGCCAAGAGCCTGGCGCCGGGCTACCGCGTTGGCTGGGTGGCGGCCGGGCGCTTTGCGCAGAAGGTCGAGCGCTTGAAGCTGATGACATCGTTGTGCCCGTCCATGCCGGCGCAGGCGGCGATTGCCGACTACCTGCAACATGGCGGCTATGATCGGCACCTGCGCAAACTGCGCTATGCCCTGGAGGAACAGCAGAGCGCCATGCTCGCTGCCATCGCCCGTTACTTTCCTGCACAGACGCGGGTCAGCCAGCCGGCCGGTGGGTATTTCCTGTGGCTGGAACTGCCGGAGCAGACTGACTCGCTCAAGCTGTTCCAGATGGCCTTGGCCCAAGGCATCAGCATCGCGCCGGGGCCGATTTTCTCGGCAACCCAGCGCTTCAGGAATTGCATTCGCTTGAATTACGGCAGCCCGTGGACCGAAACATCGGAGCGAGCCATGGAGACATTGGGGCGGATTGTGCGGTCGTTCTAAATGATTGAGTCGTCCCTTCTGGCGCCTTCGCGGGCAAGCCCGCTCCCACATTTAAAATGCATTCCAATGTGGGAGCG
>NZ_JBOICG010000446.1:0-17259 GCF_050739995.1 Pseudomonas sp.
CTGATCCACCGCAATCGGGGGCAAGCCCCCTCTCACATTCTTTAGAAGCTGTAGGTGCCGGTCACTACCAAGCTACGCGGCTCACCCGGCTGGATCTGCGCCGCACTGGTCGCTGAGGCGTAATAGTTTTTGTCGGCGATATTGTTCAGCGCTGCCCGCACATCCCAATCCTTCTGACGGAACCCGGCCAGCGCATCCCAGCGGCCATAACCTGGCAACACTACAGTGTTGAGGTTGTCGGCATAACGGTCACCGACCAGGGTCAACCCGGTTTCCGCATACCAGCCCATTTCCGGTTTCCAGGTGATAAACAGGCTGGCATTGCGCTTGGCCACATCGCTGATGCGCTTGCCTTCAAAGCCGTTGTTGTCCTTCTCGACCTTGGCATCCTGCAGGCCGACGCCACCACGCACATACCAGTTGCCGACGATTTTGCCGGTAGCTGTCAGCTCCACGCCGCGTGAGCGCTGCAGGCCGCTGAGCAAGGTGATGGTGCGGTCCAGTGGGTCGCTGGTGCGGCGGTTGTAGAGTTCCAGCTCGTACACGGCCAGGGTGGTGCTCAGGCGGTCGTCGAGCCAGTCGCTCTTGACCCCGATTTCCTTTTGCTTGGTCAACTCGGGGCTCAAGTCGTTGACGCTGCCGGCGGCGTTCGGGGTGATGCCGATCAAACCGCCGCCCGCAGGCGAGAAGGTCTTGCTCCAGGAGGCGTAGAACGAGTGATGCTCCACCGGCGTCCACACCACACCAACACGTGGGCTGGTGTTGCGGCTATCTACGGCTTGCTGGGTGTTGAGCACTTTGCTGGTGGTGTCGACTTCGAAGTGGTCGTAACGCAGGCCGGCCAGCAGTTGCCATTGATCGTTGAGGCGCAGTTGGTCCTGCACGTAAATGGCACGGCTTTCGACCTCGGTGTGGTTGTAACTTGAAAGGCTCATCCTCCCGGTGTGGCTCAGATGGCGATTAGGTTGATTGAGGTCCAGGCTCGGTACGAGCTGACCGCCCTTATTGACGGCGGTGGCGCTGTACAGCTTCGGGTCGCGGCGCTGGCTGCCCAGTTCAAGGCCGGTGAGCAGGCGGTGCTCCAGGCCGAACGTGTCGAAACCGCCTTCCAGCTCAAGGTTATTGAACACGTTGCGGGTGGTCAGGTCCTGCTGCCAGCGCTGGCGGGTGACCTTGTTGGTCTTCGGGTCGTAACCGGTTTGGTAAGTGTTGTCGAAATCGCTGTTGAGCGTGAACACGCCCAGGGTATGGCGCAGTTGCCAGTTACCGTCGAGTTCATAGGCTAGCTTGGAGCGCAGGGATTGGGATTTGTCGTCGATGTAATCGCGGCTGTCAAAATAGGTGGTGCTGCGACTCACATCGGCCGGACGACCGTTGACCCCGGGAATACCGCGATCGGGTGTGCGGTTGTAGCGGCTGTATTCGTATTGCACCAGCCAGTTAAGGTCGGGCGTCAGCTGCCAGCTCATGGACGGTGCGAATAGCTGGCGGTTGCCACTGACGCCGTCGCGGAAGCTGTTGTTGTCTTGGTTGCCCATGTTCAGGCGCAGGCTGATGTTGTCGGTAGGGTCGCTGCTGAGGTCGGCATACAAACTGCGCAAATCGTTGCTGCCACCTTGGGCTTCGATGCTCGATTGATGGCCCGCCTGGGGCAGCTTGCTCACGCGGTTGACGATGCCGCCCTGGCCGCCGCGCCCGTACAGCACTGCCGCTGGGCCTTTGAGCACTTCGATGCGTTCGATGTTATGCAGGTCACGCACGTATTGGCTGTCGTCGCGAATGCCGTCCAGGTAGAAGTCATTGCTCGCGTCGAAACCACGGATGCGCAGGCTGTCAAAACGTGTGTCGGCGCCGCTGCTGACGTTGGGGATCCCACTCAACGCCTGGCCCAAATCGTTGGTGCCGTAGGCGCGCAGGCTTTCGGTCTTCACTGAATCAATGGCCTGGGGCACGTAGCGCACAGAAGTCGCGGTGCGTGTGGCGGTGCTGGTGTCCTTGACGCGTGGGTCGTCTTCGTCGGTTTCGGCGCTGATCGAGGTTTCAGGCAAGACCGTGGCGGCGCAGGCAAAACCGGCAGACAGCAAAACAGAGAGCCCAAGGGTGAGGGGCGTCAGGCGTGGGGCAGGCATGGGGAATGTATCCAAAAGGTCTGGGAATAAAATGCGCGCGAATGGTAATGCTTTGCATTTGCGTGCGTTATCTATTGCCAAACGTTATGGGTATAAAAAGTGTTACTCGATGTGTTTCTGGAGGGCTTCCGGGGCGTTTTCAAACTTTCATGAGCGCGCTGTAGGGCGCTCCTTAGAATTATTTCGCCTAAATACAGACGATTCGCGAAATTGACACATAGTTCAAGGCGCGCATAGGATTGCGCCCAACGCCTGTGGCTAACCGCCATGACTCATCCAATAAAAAAGGCCCGCGGCAGTTCAGTCGTCCGCGGGCCTTTTTTTTCCGGTGAAAGTCGACACCAGAAAAGCGACACGGAGCCTGGTGTCACAGCGCGTACTCAACCAGTAATAAGGAATATAAGAATATGTTGAAGCAACGGATGAGTTTGATCGCTCTGGGGATTTTGAGCGCATCGACAGCCATGGCAAACGACCAGGAGCAATCCAAAGGTTTCGTGGACGATAGCCACCTGAACATCGCAGCACGTAACGCGTACATCAGCCGCGACTACAAAAACGGCAAGCAAGACAAAGCTGAATGGGGCCAAGGTTTCATCGGTAAGTTCGAGTCTGGTTTCACCCAAGGCACCGTCGGTGTCGGTGTGGACGTGATCGGCCAGTACGCTATCCGTCTGGACGGTGGTAAAGGCCGTAGCGGCGCTGGCGGTATCGACTTCTTCAAGCAAGGCGACAGCGGCGAAGCCGCCAGCGACCTGGCCAAAGGCGGCGCAGCCGTCAAGGCGCGCATCTCCAACACCGTGATCAAATACGGTCAGCAAATGCCAGCCGTACCGGTCCTGCAGTACGACAACTCGCGTTTGCTGTCGGAAACCTACGAGGGCACCTCGATCGTTTCCAAAGAGATCGCCGGCCTGCAATTGGACGCTGGTCACTTCACCAAGGAAGCGCGCAAGAGTGCCGAGGGTAGCGACAGCGGCCGTCTGAAAAGCATCGACTACATCGGTGGTAGCTACAAATTCACCGAAAGCCTGTCGGCCGCACTGTATGCCTCCAACATGCAGGACGTGCTGAAGAAGCAATACGTCAACGTCAACTACGTGCTGGCCCTGCCAGAGAAGCAGTCTCTGACGTTTGACTTCAACGGCTACAAAACCAAGCTGGACCGCAGCTTCGCCCTGGAAAACCAAGGTGATGCGGATGCTCGCGACAACAAGATCTGGAGCCTGGGCGCCACTTGGGCTGTCGGCCCGCACAGCTTCACCCTCGCTCACCAGCGCAGCACCGGCGACACCGGCTACCTGTACGGCGGCTACCGCAACGCTGGCGGCATCGGCGATGGCGGTAACACCATCCTGCTGGCCAACTCCTACTGGTCCGACTTCAACGGTAAAGACGAGCGCTCCTGGCAAGCCGGTTACGGCCTGGACTTCAGCGCCTTCGGCGTACCGGGCCTGACCTACAACATCGCCTACGTGCGCGGCACCAACATTGACGACGGTTCCAACCGTGGTCGTGGCACTGAGCGTGAGATCTTCAACCAGTTCAAATACGTCGTTCAGAGCGGCCCAGCCAAAGACCTGAGCCTGCGTGCGCGTGCGTCCTGGTTGCGCGTCTCCAACAACGCCAGCAACTACAACGTAGGCGGTAACGAAATCCGTCTGTTCGCCGACTACCCGATCAACGTTTTCTGATTGATCGCATGTCGCGCCTGATGCCAGGCGATAAAAACCCCGACTGGTTCGGGGTTTTTTTATGCCTGCTGATTTCGCTTCGGCTTTGTAGACATTGCTTGCTGGCATCCAGCTCGGTCTTGTTCCTGGATCCTCTCTAGCTCTCTACAATCAACGCCCGCTCCTCCAACCAAATCTCCTGCACAAACTGATCCGTAATCGCATAAATTCCATGCCCGCGCCGCATGATGATGTTCTCCGCCACCAATGCAATCACCACCGGTTGAATCTCCTCAATCCGAACTTCCCGACCCACCGTCTTTGAGTATTCCACTGCAGCATCGGTCGAGAAAATCCCACGAGCATCACCCTTGGTAGCCGCAATTTTGTTGAAAATCGCCTGAGCCAGACTGCCCAGTTGTTCTACTTTCTCTAGCTCAATACTCGCCGCTGCCGAGCGCAAGGTGCTGGCGATCACAGGTAAGAAAAGGTCGGGCTCACCGTCCTGTTGCAGGAGTTGGCGGAGTGCCTTGAGCATTTCCTCGGGACGATTCCCCAAAGTGTTGAAAGCTTCAATGGCGGCCTCGAGGGACGGCAGCTTTTCCTTTTTCACCGTCATTGCCAGTCGGTTGAGCAGGAACTCAACATAATCACCTTTTAGCAGCGGGTAGGCTGCTGAGGTGGCACCAGAAAACGCTTGATTGCGTTTGGCGGTCAGTTCGCTGACTTGCGCCCTGTGGGAGCCGGTTCCGATAAATAAGAAGTAACCCGGTGTATTTGGGCGCGGATTGATCGCATCGCGAGCAGCCTTGAGTGCCAGGAGCAACTGATTGCCATCGTCGGACGAAATGGCGTGTTGCACTTCGTCGATGATCAATACCAAGTCGGTCTTCGCTTGGTCGACTACCTCTGTCAGTGCCTGTGCCAATGTCGGACCGTCGGCGTTGCCGATACTGTCGAGCTTGAAGCCAAATTTGAACCCGGCGGCCCCTGCATCAACATTGCTGACGCGTTTAAGCATTTCCAGGACCGAGGAGCCTGGCGTTTGCAGTTCTTGCAGTGTTTTATGGATCGCGTTGTGTATGAGCGTCGCAGGGTTGGCCAGCGTGTCGCTCCAGAGGTCGACGTAGATGACCAGAGCACCGGCTGCTTCCAAGGCAGGGATCAGATCATTTCTCAGAAAGGTCGTTTTGCCTGTACGGCGCAGGCCAGACAGGAACAGACCTGAGCGCAGACCTTCATCGAGCACGCCTGGATTGAGAAGCTGGTTTGCCATTGACTCGGCCAACTCAGGGCGCTGAAAGATGCTGCTCATGCGATTACCTCTTTTTATGGATACGCCATAATTATTTGCATCCCATAATTTAGCATAAAGGTTGAAAGGTGAACCTTTGGTACAAAAAACACCTTTCTGAATGTGTAGACGCTTGATCACACCCTCCCTCAAAACCGCCCGCTAACCCCCAACATCGGCCCCTTCTGAACGATGTCATACACAAACCCATCATGCCGATAGTTCACTCCCATCGCCCGGTACCCGGCCACCGCTGAAAACCCCGGCATGAATTCCCAGCCCGCCAACGCTGCCAAGTCCCAGTCTTCCCGTGACTGCCCCGCGCCCGCCATGCCCCAGGATGACAGCCAGAACCGCTCATTCACGGCATAGTGCCCACGCAGCCCCGCCATGGCGTCGGCCCAAGTTGCCTGGTCGGAACCGGACAGGCCGTCGGCAGGTCCGCCATGCAGGCTGATGGCGGTGCTGCTGTACCAGACGCGCACGCCACCGGTGACGTCCAGGCGGTGATTGTCATCGCCCAATACGGTGTAACCGCCGCCCAGGAAGCCCGAAGCGGTCTTGCTTTCTACTTCAAGTTTGGACGCCGGCAGGCGGTTGTGGGTGTCGGTGTCGATGTACATCAGATCGGCGAGCACGCTGTAGGGGCCACGGCGCGCTTCGCCCATCAGCATCACCGACATATCGACGCTGCGGGCGATATCGGAGAAGTCGGACTTTATGAACTGGGTCCCGGTGCTGCGGTGGCCCACGTGACCACGGATTCCGGCGGCCCACAGGTACGGCCCGCCGTTGAACGTCCAGCCATCGCTATCTGCTGCCACGACCACGGTCGGCATCGCGAAGGCACCGACCAGCAGTGCCAGATGGATACATTTGCGCGGCAAAGGCGGGCACAGGTTGTGACGGTGCATCATGGTGTTTCTCCGGTCAGTGCTGGGTCAGCGAGAGCGCTACGTTCTCTGCAGCACAGTCCTCTGTAGGCTTCAGGCCAGCCTTTTGGGCCGCCTTGATTTCGTCTTTGGCGGCCGCCAGGTCTGCCAGGAATGCCGGATTGCCATGCAGGCTTGCCACCGTGGCGGCGCCCATGATGCGGCCTGCATCTACGTCGCTTTGCCAGTGTGCGTTGCAGATGACGCGGCTCTGGCCGTAAGACAGGCCACGGGTCATCAGTTCGGTGGCGCGTGCCGGGTTGATTTCCGCGAGTATCAGGCCCCAGGCCCACCCCGCTGCGGAGTGGCCCGAGGGCCAGGAACCATCTGTACGCAGGATCGGCTCCATGTCTTTGCGACAGGTGCCTTCGTTATGCGTTACGAATGGGCGCGTGCGGTTGTAGGCGTTCTTCCCGGCGTAGGTTGAGCCACCCGCGTCGGTCAACGTACGTTGCATCAAGGTGTACAGATGCGGCGTCGTTTTCTCGCTGATCGGCGTACCCATCGCGCAGGCGAATGTGTTCGCCGGGCCGGGGAATGACAGCTCCGCATCCGTTGCCGCGAGTTTCTCGCGGGTTGTACCGCGCAGTGCCAATGCCGCGCGCCGGGCTTCCTCGTCCCGTGCGAGCGCCGCAGAGTCGGCCTTGGGGGGCGCCCCGAGCAGCGCCAGGCGCACGGGCAAATCCGCTGGGGCAAGGTAGCCGGGGGCGAGTTTGAAGTGAGGGTCTGTAACCTGGGTGGCGGTGCCGTCGGCAAGCACCAGCCCCGACCAGAGCAGGCAAGCCAACCCCAGCGGTTTATGCAGTGTGTTCATCGGTTGTTCCCTTTGCGATGGCCGGCTGATCAAAACTGGTACAGGGCATTCAGGTAGGCGGCTGCGCCCACTTTCTCGTCCGTCAGCGGGCTGTTGCGGGCGTCGGAGACCAGGGCATAGGTCTTGATGCCGCCTTCCAGCGCCAACTGGGGTTGCCACTGCCAAGTGAGGCCCAGTTTGAAGGTCACGTCGCGCATCCCGCCGCCTGGGTGGTACTCATCGAATTTGGTGCGCGCCGCTTGCTGGGCGGTGACGCCGAAGCGCGCCATCATGTCGTTCTCATTGCTCCAGGTGCCGTACAGCGTCGAATCCAGGGTCAATGTCGATGACAGCGGGTACGCCGTGGCAACGCCCGCTTCAAGATAGGCCGTGCGCCCCAGGCTTTCGCCGCCGTAATTTCGGCTCTGGCTGGCCTGCATGCCGCGAACGAACAGGCGCCCGGCCGGCAGAACCCAATACGCTTCGGCCCCTACCAAGGCCGTGCTGTCCAGGTTGCCCATGCCCCTCAAGTAGTCATCCCGACCGTCCAGGGTGTGGATTCTTTCTTTGCGCCCCTGGTCGTACCCGATCAGCAGAGCTACCCCGAACGGTACCAGCCCCGGCAAGTCCCAACGCAGGCCGTCCGGAAAAGCCGCTGTAAACGTGCCCCATTCCTCGGTCGGCATGACCGCTTTCAACTTCACTGACGGGAACGCGGCATAGCGTGAAGAGCCTTCGTATAACGGGCCAATCGCAACGCCGCCGCCTACTGTGACTGACGGGGAATCGGCCTGTGCCGGTAATGCGGTCGCCAAGGCGAGGGTCGCACTGGTCATAAGTGCCAGGGGATATTTCAACAAGTTTGAATCACCGATGGTGGTCATGGCTGCTTTCCTTAGGTGTAAAACTCAGGTGCCCAAAGAAGTCCCTTAATGAACTTATTGGCGCTTCTGTTTAGTGGATGCGCTTGATCAGAGGGCGACAGGCTGCGGCTGTGGAAAACGCCATTGACCCTTCAGTATTTCGACGCTCGGCTGGTAAAGCCTGACGGTGTAGTTCCAGCCGGGCGTGGTAGGCAGGCAATTGGCGATCTTGCCGTCGCAGCCCCCGAACTGAATGGCAATCGTGCCGTCTGCACTTTTCTGGGCGGTGAGGTTATTGAGCGAGTAGGCGTCATAGGGATTCTTCTGGAAGTAACCGTCGGCGTTGTAAACGCTCACAGACCAGAAACTGTTGACCGGAACTTCTCCAACCTTGAGTCGGTAAACGGTTTTCCCATCGTTCTGGGGCATCACTGCGCCAAGATAGATGGCGTCCCGGCTCGGGTTTCCGCCCCAGCCTGTCGCCGTACCGATCAGGTGATGGATCGGGTTGACCATACCCTTGGGACCAAACGACTGGTTGTAGTCGGGCATTGTCGAACCGAGAACCGCCAGGGCATCACGCATCTTTTTCTGACTGACCTGATCCCACTTCGGTACGACGAACTCGCCTGGCCGAGCCTGGCTGACAGCGATTGCGTCCTGCAGCCGATGTACCCGCTCAAGGTCTTTGGGGTCTGTGGGGTCGAGGAACAGACGCACAGCGACAAACACATAGCGGGTGCCAACGGTCTCTTTCGTCAGCGTGTGGCGGCCGGCAGCGTAGACAACGGCAGGTACGTAGTGATCTTCATTGACCACTTGCATCGACATGAAGCGCTTACCGGCTTCAGGCAACGTGATCGTCACGGGGCCCGCATCCAGGTCGAATACGGCTGACGAGTACAGCGTGTCCCGATTCATCCGCACCACAGTCTGTGCGTCGATGGGAACCGGTTCCCGGGTATGAACAAATCGCCCCAGGCTGCCACTCTCCACCATCTTTCCCATGTAGAGATCGGACTCCGCACGGACAAAGTTATCGACTCCCACGTGCAGGGTCGTATCGGCAGCCGACTGGGCGTTCACACTCCCAACCATCGCCACTGTCAGCGCGAGCATGCAGGCCCTGGATGACTGGAACATTTAAACCTCGTGATCTTATAAGTGGGTATTCGCGTTTACGACTTTAAAAGAACCCCCTTTTGGAAACTTGCCATCTGATGCCAAAAGCAAAGCGGACGCGCACGCGAAGACCGCCGCTTAAAGCGGTCTCAAGGGCTGATCAGGGTCGAGTTGAGGGGTTAGCTGTCTTGTTTCAAGACGGCGCGGTAGCGCGAGGGTGGGCTACCGGTCCAGCGCTTGAAGGCGCGGGTAAAGTGCGCCGGATCGCTGTAGCCGATCATGTAAGCGATTTCGGTCGCACTGTATTTACCGCACGCCAGTAACTGAAACGCTTCGCTGCGACGCGTCTCGTCACGTAGTGCATCGAAGTCGATTCCGCAGTGTTCCAGGCGACGCTGCAAGGTGCGCGGTGACAGCCCGATCTTTTTTGAAATAGTGGCGAGTTTGGAGTGCTCTTGATCCGACAACTGCTTGGCCAGTACGCCTGCTGTTTCCACGGTCGACTTTAACGCTTGGGTGGTTTTCCAGGCGACATCCCGGGGGTAGTGCAGGGGCGTCTCAAGCAACTCCCGGTCGAACTCGATCATGTTGTAGGGCGCGTTCATCTCAAGGTTCGGGCCCAAGTACTCTTCAAGCGCTTCGTCGCCTCGTTCCCTCGGGTTCTTCAGATGGATACGGATGGCGCCTGGCTCGCCGGACATCAGCGGCACTTTCCTCAGCAGCGCCAGTGTGCCGAGCACGACTTGCTTGGGGTCGGCCTCGTGCGGGCCGGTAAACTGATGGATGAGCTTGGTCGTACGCCCTTCGGTGACAATCGTGACTTCGCCGCCCTGGTGCAGTAACTCAGTATGGATCGACGCCACCGCACATGCCTGGGCGAGGTTGGTCGAACCCAAAATCAACTCGCCCCAGGCGCCCAGTGAGCGCACATCGATCAATTGCCCCACACACGCGCCGGCGAATGGGTCCTGTGCGATAGCGGCCATTTCATTGGCTATCTGAAAGCAAGCCGCTCGCGGCACCCAGGCATCAGGGTATTGAAAAACGTGGGGAGAAATACCAAAGCGCCGAAAAAACTCCAACGGCGACACCCCACGCATGCTCAAGTAGGGGGCAATTTGTTGAAGTGTGCTGAGTTTGATGGAAGGTGCAGCGTTCGTCATGGGGTCGTCTCGGCCAGGTTCCTTTGGCTCGTTGTATCGCTCAACGCAGGCTAGCAGATCATAAAGGTTTGAACGATCTGTGGGCGTTTACATTCTCAAACCCCAGAAACGGCGTTACCTACTCTGCAGATACGGCGTCATCAAGTCGGCAAACCACTCGATAAACGCACCGAGGCGCCGAGAGCGTTGGCGACGATCCGGATACAGCACAGACACGGTCATCGACGGCGGCCGGTAAGCTGCCAGCACTTCCACCAGTTCGCCGCTCTCGAGTAAATGCTGCACATCGAACAACGGCACCTGAATCAAGCCGAGCCCTGTGCAGCACGCGGCGATATAGCTTTCCGCATTATTGACCACCAGGCGACTGGGCACTGGCAACGACTGCCGGACACCGTCGAGACAATATTCCCACTGAGCCTCCTGCCCGTCCGATCCTGCCGCATAGCCGACGCATACGTGCCGCTCCTGCAACTCGGCAAGCTCAGTGGGCACGCCAAACTCGGCCAGGTAGGCGGGGCTGGCGCAGTTGATCAGCAACACCTGCCCCAACGGTTTCACGACTAGGCTGCTGCTCTGCGGCGTGCCGAAACGAATCACACAATCGACGCCCTCCTGCACCAGGTCTATCGTCCGGTCGGTGGACCCCAGGCCCAGTCGCAGGCGCGGGTAACGCTGGAAAAATTCGGGCAGCGCGGGAATGAGCAGGCGTCGGGCGATACGGCTGGGCACATCGACTTCCAGGCGGCCCATCACCTGCTCTTGATGGGTGTGGAACAGTTGGTCGATCTCATCGATCTCGACCAACACCTGGCGCGCGCGCTGCAGTAACTGGCTGCCGTCGGTGGTCAACGACACCTTGCGCGTGGTGCGGTGCAACAAACGCGTTCCGGCATTGGCTTCCAATTGTTGAATGGCCGCCGATACCGTGGCGCGCGGCAGTTTCAGCAGGCGTGCGGCCTGGATGAAACTGCCGAGCTCAGCCACCTGAACGAAAACGCGGTACTGCTCGATGCGGTCCATGGGCGGTCAGTACTCGACGACGGCGTTAGCCTGTTTCGCTCGAAACCGGCGAACCACCCGCCATTCCACGAAACTGACGATCAACACCACCACGCTGATCAACGTGCCCCGCGCATGGTGGCCATCACGCTGGCGAAGTAACGGGTGATGTACAGACTGATCGGCACTCATAGCAACCCCATGGCCTGGTTTGTCGGGAAAAGTGTCAATGCGACATGACGGGGTTGCAATCGTTTTTTCGCCCGTTACTTGGTGGTGTAACCGCCGTTGATCAAAATCGTCTGGCCCGTTACCCACCAGCCATCACTCACCAGGTTGCGAATGAACGGCACCACATCCTCGATATCAGTCAAGCCCGTGCGCGAAAACGGCGAAAGCGCTGCGGCGGTCTTATGATAGTTCACCGCATCCGGACCTTCGGCCGGATAAAAAAACGGCGTATCCATCGGGCCAGGGCCCACTGCCGTCACTGAAATACCACGCGCGCCAAGTTCTTTCGCCGCCGCTCGGGTGAACTGCTCCACCGGCGCTTTACTGCCGGCATACGCCGCATAGAACGGCGTGAACGCGCCGAGCAGCGAGGTGACGATAGTGCAGATCTTGCCGTTGTCGTTGAGGTGCTTGCCGGCTTCCTTGAGAAAGAAAAACGCAGTTTTGGAGTTAACCGCCATCATCTCGTCGTACTCAGCTTCGGTGATCTCGGCCATAGGCTTTTTCAACACCTTGCCCACGGTGTTGATCGCAATATCCGGACGCCCGACGGCGGCCACCGCATCGTTGAACAGCTTCTCCACGGCCCCGGCAGTGGTCAGATCTGCCTGCAACGCCACCGCCTTGACCCCCAACGCCTCAAGAGCCGCCACGGTAGCGTTGGCATCGCCCTGGCTGGAGGCGCTGTTGTAATGCACCACCACCGCCTTGGCACCATGCTGGGCGAGATCACGAGCGAGCAAGCCGCCGAGATTCTTCACACCGCCGGCGATCAGTACAACCTTGCCGTTGATTGAATGTTTGGACATGACAACGCTCCTTGGGCTGGGAAAGGTACGGCCCAGTCTAGAGAGGCTGAGGGGAAAGATAAGCATGTTGAGGTTGGATGCATTGTTCAGGGTTTTTGGCTAATCGGCGTGGAATTGCTTTCCCTGTCTAATGGCGAGAGCTACAACGGCGTTTATCAGGCTAATTTGTTTCGTCTAGGCGTTCTGGCCGCGAGAGAGGCTGCGCAGATAGTGCGTTTTTATCAATTGGCGGATAGCGTTCGTGCGGATGTCTTGCATGTGGATTGGGCCGAGACAGTGGGAATTCTTGAGGTGGCTGTTGAGATTGGAGGGCGGTTAACCCCGCTTCTTGAATCGGTCTGGCAGCGGCTGAAAAACTGAAGGGAGGAGTGGGGCGTTTTAACGGAAGCTGTACGTCAGAGTCTTTGCGTTTTCCTCATCCTAGAAACCACAAAGCTCTGCATTGTGGGGCTTTGGGATATGGCGGCACCAGGAGTCGAATAGAAAAATAACTGTCTGTTTTGCAAAAAATTATGGCTGTTTCAAAAAAAATATACCTCTACGATTATCCTAATACAGCCCGTATTTTATGAGGTAGCAGGGCTCATATTGCTCCAATAATTCCCCGGTTTAGGGTGATTGCATATGATTACAAAGGCCGTGAAAAGTAAGCGGCAAGGGTTTCCGTGAGTATTGACTGAGCATCCAAAATCTCTTGGCTAGGCTCGTTCACTGAACGGCTAAACCGCTTCCGAGCCCAGCTGAAAAAAGAAGGACCATCAATAGCAGGTTCATTGTGTTCCACCAAATATAATTTGGTCACAGACGCGTATCTTGGAAAAACATGAAAATGCAGTTCAGGATTTAGCTCAGAAATACGCATTATGTATATCTTTTCAGGAGAGAAAGCACTTTGTAAGGCCCGTTCCGCAAACGCTAAACCATTCATCAATTCTGTGCCTTCAGCCGAGCTGAGCTCCCCGAGCTTAGATACGGTCCGTTTAAACGAAATTATCATATAGCCAGGAATTTCACAGTCTCGACAGTGAGAGATTTCGATGTGTTTCCCCGAGTAAATTTTTTGCGCTGACATGACTACCCTCCCATGAACCATCCATGATTAACGTGCAAGGTCTGCCCGGTCAAGCTCATGCCGGAGGTAAGCAAAAAATTGAGAGTGTTCACAATTTCTTCAGGGGTGCCAAGCTGATGACTGGGTATTTGCTCCTTCAGGTTTTTGATGAAGCTTTCGTCGAATTTGCCCATCCCACCAGAAACCGCACCGGGAGCAATAGCGTAGACCGGGACATTCGATTCGCTGAATTCTCGCGCCAATGACTTTGTCAAATTTATCACGCCAGCTTTTGATGCACTGTAGTGTGCTGCTGATACGCTATAGGGAAATATTTGGTTAGTATCAACGCCAGAGCCAGTGACCCCCATCATGGAGGCAATATTTACAATTTTCCCTTTATCGCGTTTGAGCACATCGAAGAAATATTTACACATCAAAAAAACACTTTTTAAATTAGTTTCCATTACGAGGTCCCACTCGTCATCATCGATACTCAGGGCCGGTATTCGCTTGCCACTGGGTAGCTTTGGAGAAATACCCGCGTTATTGATCAGTACGTCAATACTCTTAAATCTATTTTGGACCACCCGTGACGCTTGTATCACTTCTTGCGGTGAAGTGATGTTAACGGTTAGTGCAAGGACTTGACTTTCAGGGTATTCTCTTTGGATCTTCGATTGAAGAGCATCCAGGTTATTTTTGTGAATGTCAATGATTACTATGTTATAACCCAGACCTGCCAAATGGGAGGATATGCATGTGCCAATTGTACCTCCCGCACCTGTTACCACTGCGGTAAAGTGTTCTGTATGCATGACTTATGCTCCTATCTGGTGCAATGTTGAAGTATAAGAATTAAGCACGGATTCAATGTGGTACTGTGATGTTGAGTCCTTGTTCAATACCTCCAGACTGACTGGAGCGTTTACACCCATTTCCCGAAGAGTTTTAAAAAACTGGTTAAGAGGAAAGTCGCCCAGTCCAGGTGCTACTCGATAGCCGCGGGTTATTTCGATCAATGATAGCTTCGAAAAAAGATCTGTATCTCTAAGTAGGTCATTGCCATGGATTAGAAAGATTTTTTCCGGTGGTATCCTCTTAAGCGCGTCCAAGCCCGGGTCCCCCATAAAGAAATGATAGGTATCTAAAAGGATGCCTACATTATCTCGGTCAACAACGGCAATTAACTCCTGTAACTTTGTGATTGAGGGAATCTCCGTCCAAGGTAGGAATTCGATTGCTAGGGAAAGCCCCTCCTGCTCTAGCTTTTCTGCTAACTTACTGATGTTCTTTCGGTAAAGAGACGGTTGAAGATCTTCTCCAAACGTCGCAGCCGTGAGAAAGGGCGCCCCGAATAGCTTCGCATAATAAATACCTCTCGAAATTTCATGTTGCAATTTAGGATTCTCATAGTCATGAGTAAAAAGACATTTCAAGAAGTTAATCTCAATTACGTCGACATGTTTTGTCTGCAATAGAGATTTTAGCTCCTGAGGGTCTGCATTTGCCTGATGAAACCAAATATCAAGCTTTTCGAACCAAAAACCAATTCCAGAAAATTGCGAATTGGAGATCAGGTCTATTTTTTCCAACGGCGACATATCAAATCCGAAACTACCTTCGTTAATATAAATTTTCATTGGTTAAACCTCCAATATCTCAAAACATTTATTTATAATGCCAGGTGTATTAAGTGTGTGAAATTCTAAAGCCCGGTTATAGGTTTGATTTCGGACAATCGGATCACCAACCCCCAAGCAATGTATTCGGCTGCCGGACTGTCTCGCGGCTGACAGAAAACCTATATAGGCCCCTACTCCGCAGAAAGCCAAGTGCTCTTCTACGATCAGCAGGTGTTGGTAACTGCCCAAATACGCTTGAGTTTGTGACTGCAGGCGCTTAACGTCCAAGTTGCACAATGGATATACTGGGATATTAAGTTTTAGAGTCGAATTAATATTTTTTGAGGCTAATAAACTTCGTTTCACCGACTGGCCTGTCGCGAGTATCGCTAGCGCCTTGGAGTCGTTGAGTGTGGAATAGTCAAAGGCCATATAGTTTTCGAGATAATCGCTATCGGGGAGCGGATTCTCAATTCTTAAATATGACGGCCCCATATACTTAAGCGCATCTTCAAGGCAGCGCTCCGCACTGGGAATACTGTAAGGCGAATATATGTTTAGGTTCGGTAGTGATCGGGTGACGTTAATGTCGTCTATTTGTAAGTGTGTATATCCTTGGTCGGAGTAATAGAGGCCACACCAAAGACCAACAAATATAACCTTGAGCTTGTTTTCGCAAATTATTGAGCGAAACTGTTCATACGCTCGGTACAATAAGAAGGTAGAAATTCCAAACACAAATACCGTTGCGCCTTCTCGGGCAAGTCCAGAAGCGACATCGAAGGCATTTTGTTCAGCCACTCCTACGTCGATAAAACGATGCCCAAGTCGGCTCTTGAAAACGTGAAGATTTGAAGAGATAGCCGAGTCTACTGCCACAACGTAAATATCCGCGATTTCGGCGTTTAAAATAATATAGTTATTGATGATATCTCTCAAATCCCTCATCCGTGCGCCTCCTAAATTTATAATGTTCAGTGAAAATCCAATTCTTGTTTTACAAAATCCAATTCCAATTTGGTCGGAACTCTATAGTGCCAGCTGAGATCTTTTGCGCAAAAGCTGATGCCGTGCCCTTTAATCGTATGAGCGATCAGCACAGAAGGACCTTCAGTATTTTTTTGCTTGATGGAAGTTATAGTATCAATGATCTCTTTTGTATTATGTCCATCCACACTAAATACGTTGCATCCAAATGAAGTTAGCTTGTCAATCAAAGGCTCGATATTCATTACCGAGGCTGTAGTACCGTCAATTTGTACCTTATTGTAGTTAATAATTATGATGAGATTGCTGATCGAGAAATGGGCGGCAGCCATGATGCCCTCCCAATTACTTCCTTCATCAAGTTCGCCGTCACCGACAACTACATATAGCGTATCCCTTCCGGCGGCGTTAAATTTTTTGTGCAGCCCCATTCCAACAGCTATTGAAATTCCATGGCCGAGAGAGCCAGAAGTCATGTCTGAAAATGGTAAGTCTGTATTAGGGAACATTGTGAGATTCGAGCCTTCCTTTAAAAAATCAGTAAGTTTTAAACCTGGTGTTTTTAATTTGTGTTGCACGCAATATAGAGCTAATGCACCTTGGCAGGAGCTTAGTAAAAATCTATCATGTGGTGGTTTGTAGTGAGTGGAAAAGATGGACCATAAAATTTCCACCATTGATAGCGAAGAGGCAATATGTCCACCTCCTGCTTCGTGGCATAGTTTGAAAATATGATAACGGATATCTTTTTCAATTCGGCCAAGCATATGAAATCTCTCCGCTTTTTCAATTGAAGTTGAATGCTGATTTAACGCCTCTCTTATCCCGGGCAAAATTGAATGCTTGTTGATATTCTTTCGGGCTAAATAAGTTTGTCATCAGTCCAGCGAGCTTATGACCACTAGTTTCTAGGTAGTTACATGCCGCTACCATATGATTGTGGTGAATGCCTTTGCTCGTCGATATTCGGCACCCGCTTTTAACGATATCAGAGGCGCTGATACCCTTCTCTGTCGAAAGATTCAGGATTCTGAGATGTCCACCTGGTTTACAGAGATTTAGTGCGAATGCTAAGCCAGAACTGGTGTCGCTAGAGTCAATCACGAGATCGTAATGGTGCAGTCCTGCCGGATTGGTGTCCGGTATGAAGGTGTTTCTCGCGCCGAGGCTGAGTGCTTTTTCGAGACGTTGATCATCGCTGTTCAGGCCAAACACATCTACCGAGTGGCCGTTTTCCGCCAACAGAAGTGTATGCAGAAGCCCTAGGATGCCTGGACCTATGACAGCGACCGTCAATATCTCAGCTCGAAGCCCTTCAAAGATGTTAGCCATGGAATTCAGCGCAATAGAAAGCGGCTCAGTGAGAACACTGATTTCGGGAGGGATGTCTTTCGATATTTTGTGAGCCATTGACTCGTCAACGGTCAAGTACTCAGAAAATGTACCGTTGGCATTTATACCGATATGCCGCCAGTTACTACAGTAATTGGTGAGGTTTTGTATACATGAATCACATTTGTAGCAGGGAAAAACTGTCTCAAACACCACATGATCTCCATTCTTGAAGAGACTATCTGGAGCAGCT
>NZ_JBOICG010000447.1:0-2378 GCF_050739995.1 Pseudomonas sp.
CGATTACGGTGGTTCAGCAAGAAAGTATTTGCATGACACACCGCTATCGGGGGCAAGCCCCCTCCTACATTTTTTATTGCGACAGGCTAGAGGTGCTTTGCCCGACTGCAAGCCCTGCACGAATGGCAGCAAGAGCCGCCTGGTAATACGCCTTACCCTCCGGCGACTCCGCAAACGTAGCGAACTCTTCCAGCTCCGGGTCGGACAAATCCCGATAGACATACAGCAGCGTGTTGTTCAGGTCATTGCCGATCTGCTGCATCAAACGCTCACGCTGACCATTCAACATGCCTTGGGCCTGGCCACCGCCCAGCAGGCCGGGGATCATCTGGCTCAAGCTGTCAGCCGCGACACCGGCAATCGCCAGGCTGACTTCCGCACCTGCTTCGCGAGCCGGCAGTGCCTGCGCCAGGTGGCCGATGATCAGGCTGCGAGTCGCATCGGCTTCCATGTGCGGCAAGCCCTGGGCGTTTTTCGCCAATTGGTCGCGGCGAGTGGCGAGCAACTCGGCGGCGACAATCTTGCGGCCCAATGGCGATTGAAAAAACGCCAGTGCGGGCTTCGGGTCGGTCAGGTTCTTGCGCAATTGCGCTTCGGCGCGCTGGTCCACGGCCTGGGCTGCAAAGCGTTTGTTGCTGTTGTCCACCAGCGCCTGGTACACCGCCGGCGGCAGGCTATTGCGGTAGCGTTGCTGGGCGGCAGTGAGGGCGTCATTGAAATGTGCACGTTGTTCGGCCCAACCGGCGACCTTGTATAACTGGTCATGGCTGTCTGCCCAGGCGGGCAAAACGCAGAACATCAGCACGGAAAAAAACAAACGACGCATAGGGACTCCTGTCAGTCGGCCACTATTGTCCGTGTCGGGCGTGGGATTTGTCGAGAAATCCTATCAATCACCTGACTAAAGTGTATTCAGACGCTCGGCGGCGCTGTCGGATTCACAGGCGTATGGATACTATGCGCGCCATGCAAATATCCTTCGATCACCCGCTGTTGCAACGTATCGTCGACGATCTGGCCGAAAAAGGCTGGTCGCAGCAGAACGGCTTCCTGCCCCAGGCTCTGACCCTGGCGCTCGCGGCTGAGTGCCGTAAACGTGCGGCCGAGGGTGAGTTGGCCCCCGCCGCTGTAGGGCGAGGCCCAGCCCAGGAGATTCGCGAGGGAATTCGCGGTGACCATATCCAGTGGCTGGAAGAGGGTGATGCGCCGGTCTGCGAGACCTATATGGGTTTGATGGATGGCCTGCGCCTAGCCATGAATCGCCATCTGTTCCTCGGCCTTGAAGACTTCGAAAGCCACTTCGCGATGTACCCGCCGGGGGCGTTTTACCTCAAGCATCTGGACCGTTTCCGTGACGATGACCGGCGCATGGTCTCGGCCGTGGTCTACTTGAACGACGCCTGGTTGCCGGAGCATGGCGGTCAGTTGCGCATGTACCTCAAGGACGGTGTGGAATACGATGTGGAGCCTGTCGGCGGCTGCCTGGTGGTGTTCCTGTCAGGTGAAGTGCCCCACGAAGTCCTGCCCGCCACGCGCGAACGCTTGTCCTTGACCGGCTGGTTTCGCCGGCGGGGTAACGAGCCGTTTTAAGCATGGAAAAGATTCTGATCAGCCGCTGCCTGCTTGGGCACAAGGTGCGCTACGACGGCGGAGCCAGCGGCCCGTTCGACCAACTGGCGCAGTGGCAGGCTGAGGGGCGCGTCGTTGCAATCTGCCCGGAGGTGTCGGGCGGCTTGCCAACACCCCGGCCACCCGCCGAAATCGCGGGCGGGCAGGGCGTCGATGTGTGGGACGGCCGTGCCCGAGTACTCACCGCCGAGGGCGAAGACTTCAGCGCCGCCTTCCTTGATGGTGCCCGCCAGGCGTTGGCGCTGGTGCAGCGCCACGGTATCCGTATCGCCATCCTCAAGGCCAACAGCCCATCCTGCGGCAACCTGTTTATCTATGACGGCACCTTCAGTGGCGTCAAGGTCAGTGGCGAGGGTGTGACGGCGGCACTGCTCAAGCGCCATGGGGTGCAGGTGTTCAGTGAGCAGGAACTGACCGAGGCCGCAGTGGCGCTGGCCCAACTCTCAAGTCTTACCTAGATCAAAACTGTGGGAGGGAGCAGCCCCCTCCCACATTTGGATTTACTGCGTCTGGGCCACTGGTGCACGGCCGTCAAACCACTTCTGCGTCAGGGCCTTCAAGCGCCCATCGGCCTTAACCTGTTGCAGTGCCCTGTTCAGGCTGCTCTTGAACGCTGGATTACCCTTCTGGAACGGAATCGCCAGTTCTGGTTTTTCGCGATAGGCATCACTGAAATCGAACCGATCACGCAGCTCGGCAGTCATAGCGATATGGTTGATGGCCACGTCGTATTTACCGGTCTCGACGCC
>NZ_JBOICG010000448.1:0-16010 GCF_050739995.1 Pseudomonas sp.
ACCCTGGAAGGCAAACTGCTCGCCGGCCGTACCGGCTACGATGTGGTGGTGCCGTCCAACCACTTCCTGGCGCGCCAAGTGAAGGCGGGTGCGTTCCTCAAACTCGACCGCTCGCAGTTGCCCAACTTCAAGAACCTCGACCCCAAGCTGCTCGCACTGCTGGAGAAAAACGACCCGGGCAATGCGCACTCGGTGCCGTACCTGTGGGGCACCAACGGCATCGGCTACAACGTCGACAAGATCAAGCAGGTGCTGGGCGTCGACCATATCGACTCATGGGCGGTGCTGTTCGAGCCGGAGAACATCAAAAAGCTCAACCAGTGCGGCGTGGCCTTCCTCGATTCGGCGGATGAGCTGTTCCCGGCGATCCTCAATTACATGGGCAAGGACCCGCGCAGCGAAAATCCCAAGGATTACCAAGAGGCCGAAGCCAAGTTGCTGACGTTGCGGCCGTACATCACTTACTTCCATTCCTCCAAGTACATTTCGGACTTGGCCAACGGTGACATCTGCGTGGCATTCGGTTATTCCGGCGATGTATTCCAGGCCGCCAACCGCGCCAAGGAAGCCAAGAACGGGGTGAACATCGCCTATTCGATTCCCAAGGAAGGTTCCAACCTGTGGTTCGACCTGCTGGCGATTCCCGCCGACGCGAGTAACCCGAAAGAAGCCCACGCGTTCATCAACTACCTGCTCGATCCCGAAGTGATCGCCAAGGTCAGTGCCTCGGTGGGGTATGCCAACGCCAACCCTGCAGCCAAGCCGTTCATGGCGCCGGAGCTGGTGAACAACCCTGAGGTGTACCCGTCCCAGGCCGTGCTCGACAAACTCTATATTTCCACCACGCCGACCCCGGCGACCATGCGCCTGATGACGCGCGCCTGGAGCAAAGTGAAGACCAACAAATGATGCAGTCCAATGACCACGCCCAGTCCTACTACCGGGCGACGGCCAATGCTATGCCTGAGCGTCCTGCACTGGGCGCTGATCTCATCGCCGATGTCTGTGTGATCGGCGGTGGGTTCACCGGCGTCAACACCGCCATCGAACTGGCCCAGCGCGGGCTCTCGGTGATCCTGCTGGAGGCCCGGCGCATCGGTTGGGGCGCCAGCGGGCGCAATGGCGGGCAGTTGATTCGCGGGATCGGCCACGACGTATCGGGGTTTGCCAAGTACGTGGGCGAGGAGGGTGTGCGTTATCTGGAGCGGGCCGGTATCGATTCGGTGGCGCTGGTGGGAGAGCGTATTCGCGAGCACAGCATCGACTGCGACCTGCGCTGGGGCTTTTGCGAGCTGGCCAACACCCCGGCGCAATTCGCCGCGTTCACGGGTGAGCAGGACAGCTTGGCGAAGCTGGGCTATCAGCATGAAACCCGTCTGGTGCGCCCCCAGGACATGTCCCAGGTGGTGGGCTCCACGGCCTATGCCGGTGGCCTGGTGGACATGGGCTCCGGGCATTTGCATCCGCTCAATCTGGTATTGGGTGAGGCCCAGGTGGCCGAGTCCGTCGGGGTGCGGATTTTCGAGCACAGCCCGGTGCAAGAGTTGATCCACGGCGATACCGTGCAAGTCCGTTGCACGGGCGGTACGGTGCGCGCCGCGCACTTGGTCTTGGCGTGCAACGCACACCTGGATGAACTGGAACCGCGCCTGAGCGGCAAGGTGCTGCCGGCGGGCAGCTACATCATCGCCACCGAACCGCTGAGCGAGGCCATGGCCCGACAGCTGATCCCGCAAAACCTCGCCCTGTGCGACCAGAAAGTCGGGCTGGATTACTACCGCCTGTCAGCTGACCGCCGCCTGTTGTTCGGCGGCGCCTGTCACTACTCGGGACGCGATCCAGCCGACATCGCCGCCTATATGCAACCGAAGATGCTCAAGGTGTTCCCGCAGTTGGCCGACAGCGCCATCGAGTTCCAATGGGGCGGCAAGATCGGTATCACCGCCAATCGCTTTCCCCAGGTCGGGCAACTGAAGCAGCATCCCAACGTGTTCTATGCCCAGGGTTATTCAGGGCATGGGCTTAACGTGACCCATTGGTGCGCAAAACTATTAGCCGAAGGCATTCACGCCGGGCAGAGCAAAGGCCTGGATGTCTTCAGCCAGGTGCCGCACATGACCTTTCCGGGCGGCAAGCTGCTGCGTTCGCCACTGCTGGCGCTGGGCATGCTGTGGTTGCGGTTGCGGGAGTTGTAAGCGGTAAGACCTTGCAGGACTCAAGTCGGTCTCAGTATGTCTTGGACGGTCCGATTTTCGCCGTCTAGGATCAACTCAACGGTCATAACAGACCCAGAGCCTGTCTGAGCCAACTTGAGGAATTCGAAGATGAACATTGATGTAAGTGGAAAAGTCGCCATCGTCAGCGGCAGCACCGCCGGGATCGGCCTGGGCATCGGCCAGGCCCTGGCGCAATCCGGCGCCACCGTGGTGGTGATCGGGCGTGACGCGGGCAAGGTCGACGCGGCGCTGGCGAGCATTCGCCAAGTGGTGCCGGGTGCGCAATTGCGTGGGCTGGTGGCCGACCTCGGCACGGCTGAAGGCGCAGCGACACTGTTTGCCGCCGAACCGCGCGCCGACATCCTGGTCAACAACCTGGGCATCTTCAATGATGTGGACTTTTTCGACGCCCCGGACAGCGAGTGGACGCGCTTCTATGAGGTCAACGTGATCTCCGGCGTGCGCCTGGCGCGGCATTATGTGCCGGGTATGGTGACGCAGGGCTGGGGCCGGGTGATCTTCGTGTCTTCGGAGTCCGGTGTCGCGATTCCGGCCGACATGATCAACTACGGCGTGACCAAAAGCGCCAACCTGGCGGTGTCCCATGGCTTGGCCAAACGCCTGGCGGGCACGGGGGTGACGGTCAATGCGATTCTGCCAGGGCCGACCTTCACCGACGGCCTGGAGCAGATGCTCAAGGACGCCACGGCCAAATCCGGGCGCAGTGCCCGGGATGAAGCGGATGTGTTTGTGCGCAGTGCGCGACCAACCTCGATCATCCAGCGCGCGGCCAATGTCGATGAAGTGGCGAACCTGGTGGCGTACATTGCGTCACCGCTGTCGTCTGCCACCTCCGGTGCCGCGTTGCGGGTCGACGGTGGGGTTGTGGACAGCATGGCGATCTGAATTTTTTCTGATGTGGAGTATTTCTCGTGGCAACAGCCTCTTCTGTGATTGAAATCCCGGTATCGGCCGATCAGGTCTGGCAATTGGTCGGCGGCTTCAACAGCCTGCCAGATTGGTTGCCGTTCATCGTCAAGAGCGAGCCGGCTGACGGCGGGCGCGTGCGCCATCTGCAAACCGCCGATGGCGGGGTGGTGGTCGAGCGCTTGCAGGCGTTTGATAACGTGGCGCGTACCTACAGCTATACCATCGAGCAGTCACCGTTTCCGGTGTCTGCTTACCTGGCGACCTTGCAGGTTGAAGCCTTGAGCGATACATCGGCGAAGGTGACCTGGTCCGGCGTATTTACCCCGACAGCAGGCACCACGGATGAGCAGGTCGAGGCATTGTTTGCCGGTGTCTACAGCGGTGGGCTTGAGGCACTGCGGGCTAATTTCCCAGGCTGAGCCGTTCGAGGATCAGGGCGACTGATTGAGCCGGCGTGACGCTCGCGGTGTCGAGGGTCAGTGGCGGCTGAGTCCAGGCTGTGTATTCGTGGGCCGTCACCGACTGCCAAGTCGGTGGCACCAGCCCGGGAATATCGCCCACCCGGGTTTCTACACGGCGTTGGTGTTCCTGCCGATCTGAGCAGATCACCTGGATGTCGAGCAGTTCGACGCCCGCTGCCGCTGCCACGTCCCGCCAGGCTTGGCGGCTTTCTTCGAGCGGATTCACACAGTCGGCGACGACCCGATGCCCCAAGCGCAGATTGCTCAGGGCCAACGTATTGGCCACGTGGTAGCCGCTGGCACCCACATCGTCCGCCAGTACCGCAGCCTCGCGCAGCGCCTGCTCGATCACATCGATACGCAAATACACCGCACCCGTCCGGCGGGCCAGTTCCCGGGCAATCGTGGTCTTCCCGGTGCCGGGCAGGCCGCTGAATACAATAAGCATGGTCGATCCTTCGAAGAGTAAGCGCGGCCAGTCTAGCGGTGTCTACTTCAAATAGCAGGCCGTGATCCAGTCCGCCGGCTTTTCTGCCAACTGCTTGGCCACCGGCAGGTAACGGCTGTCCAACTGCGCCGCCAGCCAGAACAGCGTGGCGCTGCTCTTGGGTTGCCAGGTGCCGCTGTAGCCGGCTTCACCGACGTTGGCGCGGTCTTTGTCGAATTGCACATGGGTGTGCACGAACTCTTGATGGCTGCGCTGGCCATTGGCATAGGGCACCAGCCAATCCAGCGCGGCACCCAGTGAAGCGCCATTGGCGCTGAGCTTCAACCAGTCGCCACCGATGCCGTAGGGTTTGGCGGCCAGTGCGGCCTGTACCAGGGGTTCGAGGTCGTAGACCACGTAGTGCAGGGCATCGCGGTCCTGGAAATCGCTGACTGAGCCGTCGGGCAGTACGTTGTCGGCGATTTGCTGTTTGAACAGCTGCAACGCCTGCTCCAGCATCGGGCGGTCCTCCAGTGCGGCGGCGGCCACGGTGACCAGCTTGACGCGATGGCTCTGCCAGTTGTTGGTCTGGGTGCCTTTCTTCTGTCCGTGGAATTGCTGGATATGCGCGATGTAACCGTTGCCCAGGGTGCGGATCAAGCGACGGCTGGCATCGCGGGTTTCCAGGCCCAGGTGGTCGGCGGTGAGCGCGTAGGCGCTGATCAGCATGTCGAGGTTGGTTTCGTCGATCGGGTTGAAGTCCGGTTGATACACATCGGCCCAGGCGGCCAGGTAGTTGTCAACTTGCTTGAGGTAGCGCGGGTCGCCACTGATGCGCCAGGCCAGCGCGGCCTGACGCATGACCGGCCAGTCCTTTTCGGCCGCGATGCTTGGCTCGCGGATGCCCTGGTTCGGCAATGTGCCTTCGGTGTGCAGATGGGGCAGCGGGTTGGGGGTGTCACCCAAGTGCCGCTGCGCGGCGGCCAGCAATGCCTTGGCGTTAGGGCTGGTAGCGCCAGGCTGGCAGAGGTTGGCGGCCATGGCGGCGTGGGAAAACAGAGCCAGCATTGCGGTGAGGGCGAGGGTGGTGTTTTTCATAGAAAGCTCGGCTGGGCTGGAACACGATTACGCTAGCACGCGGCTGGATCGGGTTTGATGAAACTCCGGTCAACTCAGTATGCTGGTGCTCTCCGCCTGCTTGCCTACTGGATTGTCCATGCCCTTGCCGTTCGTGAAGATGCACGCCCATGGTGATGATTTCGTCATCATCGACCGCCGTGGCCAGGACGACCCGATCACTGCGCAGGTCGCCCGTCGCCTTGGCAATCGCCATACCGGCATTGGCTTTAACCAGCTCGCCGTGGTGCTCGACTGCGAGGATGCCGCCGCGCGCATTCGATTCTGGAATGCCGACGGCACACCGCTGCAAACCTGCGGCAGCGCCACCCGTGGCGTGGCCGACCGCTTGATGCATGAAGCCGGCACGGATTCGGTGGTGTTACGTACCGACCGAGGGTTGTTGACCTGCGTGCGCGTCAGCGGGCAGCGCGTGTCGGTGGACATGGGCGCGCCTTCGCTGGACTGGTCGGCCGTGCCGTTGGCCGAGGCGATGGACACCCGCTTACTGCCAATCGACGGCCACCCGGCCGCGTGCAGCATGGGCAACCCGCACTGCACGTATTTTGTCGACGACATTGTCGCCATCGATGTGGCTGCGGTTGGCCCGACGCTGGAGGTTCACCCGTTATTCCCGGCCAGGACCAATGTGCACTTCGTGCAAGTGCTCGACCGCAACCATATCCGCCTGCGCATCTGGGAGCGTGGCGGCGGTGTGCCGCAGGGTTCCGGTTCGTGTTGCTGTGCAGCGGTGGTCAACGGGATTCGGCGTGGGTTGCTGGATGATACGGTGGCCGTGCAGTGTGACGGTGGCACGGTGACGGTGCAGTGGGACGGGCAGGACGGGGTGATATTGACCGGTCGTGTCGAGCCGATCATGCAGGGCAGTGCCTACGTGCTTTGAAATGTCACGGTAAAGGTCGTACCACCGCTCACGCACGACTTCACTGCCACATCTCCACCGTGCACCTTGGCCAGCTCACGCACGATATACAGTCCCAAGCCCACGCTGCGCACCTCGCTGCCCTGGTCGGTGCCTCGGGTCATGGGTTCGAACAGCCCCGCCAGCAGGGCTTCGGGAATGACCGTGCCGTGGTTGTGTACCGCAACGAGGCAGCCGTTGTCATCCAGGCGTGAAGTGATGGTGATCGGCTGCAGCAAATCGCCATACGCCACACTGTTAGCCACCAGGTTGCCAATGATCTGCTGCACGCGGTCGGCGTCCAGGCTAGCGATGCCGCGGCCCTCGGCCTGGTGTACCAGCGTGGCCTTGGGGAACGCCACGCGCAGCTCATCCACAGCGCGGCGAATCACGCCGTGCAGGTCCAGCGGCGCCGTCTTGATGGTGATGCCCTGGCCGACCCGGGCCTGGGTGAAGTCCAACAAGTCGGCGATCATGCGCTGGGCGCGTTCGGAGGATTGGCTGATATGGCCGAGTAGCTGGTGCTCTTTGGCCGTGCGTTCGTCACGGCTGAGAAACCCGGACGCCATGCGGATGGCCGTCAGGGGGGTTTTCAAGTCGTGGCTGACAATCGCCACCATTTGCTCGGCAAACAGGGCACGACGTTGGGCAATGGCATACGCTTCGCTCAGCTCGGCCTGGGCGTTTTGCAACGCGACTTCGGCCGCGGTTTTTTCCTGCAACAGCGCTTCGGCCAGCTTGCGCGCGTTGAGCAGTTCGCGCTCGTACTTGTCTCGGTCGGTGGTGCCGAACAGGGCCAGGTCGTACACCACGCCGTCAGCCAGTTCGCGCTTGATACCGTTGAGTAGCACGGTCACCTTGTGCCCGTCGCGGTGCAGGAGGTCGAGTTTCACTTCGGTGACGCTGCCGTGCATACGCAGCATCGGTGCCAGATGGGTCTGGTGGAAAATCCGTCCGCCTATGGTCAGCAGGTCCTGGAAACGTCGGCCACGCAATTCGCTGTCGCTGAACCCAAGCCAGTCGCTGAAGCGTGCGTTGGTGTGCACCAGGGTGCCGTCCTCGGCGGTGACGGCGAGGGCACAGGCGGCGTTGTCGAACAGGTCAGACAGCATCGGCGAGGGTCCACGGCGCCAGGAACGTTTCCATTGCCGCCGCACAGGCCAGTGGGGCGCTCATATGCGGGCAATGGCCGACGTTATCCACCAGGCAATAGGTGCTGTTGGGCAGCACGCTGTGCAGGTATTCGCCCACGGCAACCGGAGCGATCAGGTCGTCGCTTGATTGCAGGATCAGCACCGGTACGTTCAGGCCGAGTACGTCCTGGCGGTTGTCCGACAGGAAGGTGACACGGGCGAATTGCTTGGCGATGTCCGGCTCGGTGCGGCAGAAACTCTCGGTTAGCTCTGAACTGAGGGCTGGTTGGCCGGGCGCTCCCATTATCACTGGCGCCATGGTGCTGGACCAGCCGAGGTAGTTGCTGTCGAGGGTGTCGAGCAAATCGTCGATGTCGCTGCGCTTGAAACCGCCCACGTAGCCATCGGTATCGATATAGCACGGCGAGGGGCCGATCATCACATGGGCGGCAACGCGCCCGGGCGCCAGGCGGTCGGCGAGGGTGCCGATCATTGCGCTGACCGAGTGGCCCACCAGAATCACCGGGCCTTGGGCATAGGCGTCGATGATTTCATTGAGATCACGGGCGTAGCCGTCCAACACGCTGTATTTGTTTTTATCGAAGGCACTCAGGTCCGACAGGCCGGCACCTACCAGGTCGTACAGCACCACGCGGAAACGCTCGAGAAAATGCGGGGCCAGGTAATTCCACATCGCCTGGTTGCAGCCAAAACCATGGGAGAACACCAGGGTCGACGGGCCATTGCCCATCACGCTGACATTGTTGCGGTGGCGTAGGTTCATGGATGGGCTCTCGATTATGGCGTATTGCTATGTATGCGGCAGTGTAGATAGTCGCGTGCCGTGGGTCACGCCTTATAGCGTTGATAAGGTAAAGTCGGCGCCTTCAGGAAGAAACTTCAGGTAACAAAGCATGGTGGTGATTTTGCGGCAATCCGTTGTGGGCCTGGTGGCACTGCTGCTCGTTGGCCTGCTGAGCCTGGCCCAGGCCGACACGTCACCCATCGGCGTGGCCCTCGACCAGCGGGTGATTGACCTCACCAACACCCTCGACGCGGGCACTACAGCCGGTCTGAAACAACAACTGACTGCCGTCGAGCAGCGCAAAGGCGCACAAATCGCCGTATTGCTGGTGCCCACCACGGGCGGTACGAGCATCGAGGACTATGCCAACCAACTGTTCCGCGCCTGGAAATTGGGGCGCAAGGACGTCAACGACGGCATCCTGCTGGTGGTGGCCAAGGATGATCGCAAGGTGCGTATCGAGGTGGGCTATGGCCTGGAAGGTACCGTCACCGACTTGCTGGCCCATCGCATCATCGAAGAACACATCACCCCGGCGTTTCGCCAGGGGGATTACACGGGAGGCGTGCAGCAGGCGGTCAATGATTTGATTGTGTTGGTGGACGGTGGCGACTTGCCCAAAGTGGCAGGGCCTGGCCTGAATCCCCAAGCGGTTGCGGTATTGCTCGCCTTCATTTTTGGCGGCGTCGGCGGAGTATTGATGGCCGCTGGCAAACTGCGCTGGCGCAAGGCGTTGATTGCGACGGTGGTACTGACGCTGCTGGTGACGTTTTTTACCGGTGGCCGGGAGTGGTGGGCAAACCTGTTCATCCTGCCAATGACCCTGTTGATCGCCGGCGCCACGTTCGGGGCGTTATGGACGGCACGCACGGTCTTTTACGGCGTGGTTGGGTTACTGGCCTACATCGTGGGGTTGTTGGTGGTGGACCACTGGTATGTCGACGTCGACTTTATCCATTGGTTGGCGTTGCCACTGGGAGCACTGGCCGTGATAGGGGCTTACTGGGTGCTCTGGATGGTCATGAGAAGCGCCTGGAGAACCAGCCGAGCCGGTTTTACCGTGCGGTTGTGCGCAGCGGCGGCGGTGTATGTGGCGGCCGGGCTGATCGCGGACGCGGGCCGCGACGGATGGCTCGTGGCGTTTCCGATTGCTTCGTTTGTGGCCTTGTTCATCTTTGCCAAGACTGCCACGGGTGCAGGGTCGGGTTCGAGCGACGAGAGCAGCTCGAGCTCCAGCGACTCCAGCTCCAGCAGCGGTTCGTCCGGTGGCGGTGGTTCCAGCGGCGGTGGCGGGGCGTCGGGCAGTTGGTAGCGCAGGGCGACTTGTAGTGAGCGGGCTTGGAGTCATCCCACTTAGTTTGGCTTGTAGCCCACCCACCCTTTGAAACTGAAGCCGGCATAGAACAGCTCGACGCCTTCAAACCCGGCTTCCCTCATCAAGGCCGCATCCGCCTCAGGCGATAGCACTGGCAGTTTCTCACTGATTGCCACGATCGCCCGTTCGGCATCGGCTACGGGCACACCCGAATCCACCGCAAACGCCGCATAGCGCTTCAACCAGCGGGCTTTCTCTGCTGGCGCCTGGGGGAAACTGTGATGCGCCACAATCAGCGGCGCCCCTGGCAGTAGTCGTTGCCACAATGCCTTGAGGGTATGCAGGCGCTCCTCGGCGGGGATGAAGTGCAAGGTCAGCAAACACGTGGCCCCATCAAACGGCTCCAGCGGCGCGCTATCGATATAGCCTTCATGCAACTGCACACGCTCATTCAACGGCCCCAGCGTCGCCTCGGCCAGCTTCAACATTTCGGCCGACGGGTCTACCCCGACAAAACGCCAACCCGGTTCGGCCTCGGCAAAACGCTTCAACTCCAGGCCGCCACCGGCGCCCAGCACCAGCACATTGCCGCTGGCCGGCACGTTCTCACGCAGCAGCAGGGTGGTCATGCGTTGCAGCCCCTCGAAACCCGGCACCAGGCGCACAGGGCCTTCGGCGTAGCGGGCGACGGCATCGGGGTCGGAGAAAAAACTCATGGGGAGGCTCCTGCGATGTGGGCGGTGGCTAAACCCTACTGTGGTGAACCCGTAGTGGCAACATTCATGGTAAAACGTCGATCCTCACCAGCCCTCGTTCAGGAAGCTCGATGTCTGCCATCACCCTTCGTCCCGCCACGTTCGACGACGCCCTGTGCATCGGCGTGCTGGGCATGCAAGTGTTCCTCGACACCTACGCTACCCAAGGCATTCGCCGCTCGATTGCCAATGAGGTATTGCAAGCGTTTGCCCCGGATGCGATCACGGCATTGATGGCGGAACCCGGCACTGCGCTGGTGGTTGCCGAGTCCAATCAGCACTTGGTCGGCTTCGCCCAGATCAAACTCAACGCCGGCCATCCGATGATCGAGATGCCCGATATTGCCGAGCTGCAGCGCCTGTATGTCCAGGAGCGCTTTACCGGCCTGGGCATCGGCTACCAACTGCTGCAAGCGGCGGAGCAGTATGCCGCGCAAGAAGGCGCTTCGATGCTGTGGGCGACGGTGTGGGTAGGCAATGAGCGCGCGCTGGGGTTCTACCCTCGGCGTGGGTATGTGGTGCTGGGAGCGCCGACCTATACCTTCCAAGGGGAGACCCATGGCAATCGGTTGTTTGGTAAGCGCCTGAGCGTCACAACGGCTTAGACAGAAACACCCGACTGCTGCCCGCTGGCTCACACGGGATTTCACCAAAGCGCACCCAGCCATGTTTTTCGTAAAACCCTGGCGCCTGGAAGCTGAGGGTGTACAGCACCGCATGAGCGCAGCCGCGACGCCGGGCTTCATCTTCAAAGGCGTGCAGCAACTGGCTGCCCAGGCCCGAACCACGTAGCGATTCGGGCAGGTGGAACAGGTCAAGAAAGGCCACGCCCAGGCTGGTTTTACCGGTGATACCGCCGAGGATCGCCTGGGTGTGTGGGTCTTTGATCAGCACGGTCAGTGGCTGGCGGTCGTTGAAGCCAGTGGTGGCTTCATTGAACGCCGCCAAGCCGTTGCCGAGGATGCGCTCGGCCTCGGGGTTGGGTTGGTCGCTGATTTCAATGCGCGGTGGCTTGATCATGGGGCGTCTCGGTTGGGGTTCCTGCCACTTTAGCCCGCGCGGAGGCTTCTTCTTCCAATGCCTTCTCCCGAGCCGCCAAGCGCTCCTTGGCCATGTCCTCTTCGCGCTGCTTCTGGTCGCGCTGCATTTGCGCTTCCATGTCCTTCATTCGCTGGCGGCTTTCCTCTTGTGTCTGACGTATCTGCTCTTGCATCTGCCGCGAGCGCTCCGCAGAACGCTGCTCGGCTTCGCGTTGCAACTGATCGTGGGAGGAATTGAGGATGTGCTCAATGTCTTTACCCGTGGCGCCGAATGCAACCGGCACTAGGGCCGTCAACGCGACGGTCATCAAAGAAGAGGCAAACAAGCGGCTAATCCGTTTCCTGGACATCAAGGCATTCCGAGTCAATTCGTGGTGCCTTGTTGGACGCTGCCAAAAGGATTAGTTCCCAGCGTGGCTATTAAAAAGCCATCACCATTTCATGCCACGCCATTCCACCGTGATCCGAAGGCGAAGGGCGCACATAGGTATAGCCCATACGCTGGTACAACGGCACATGCTGCTCCTTGCACATCAAATGAATCGTCTGCTTGCCCATGCCGCGCATGCGCTGCACAAACTCAGTCATCAACGCCTTGGAATAGCCCTTGCCCTGATGCGCCGGGTCGACCACCACCGACATGATCACCACATTCGGCGCCTCGGCCGAATGCCCCACCAACTCCTTGAACGCCTCGTCCGACATCACCACCTCGTGGGCGCAGCCAGAGTTGATGAACCCCACCACCTCGCCATCGGCCTCCAGGATCAGAAAACCTTGCGGATACCGGGCAATGCGCGTGGCGATCTTCTCCAGGGTGGCGGCTTCATCGCCCTCGTAGGCGCTGATTTCGATTTCAAAGCAGCGTGCGGCGTCAGCGGGGAGGGCGTTGCGAAAGGTAAGGGCGGGCATGGGAATCCTGGGACGTTGAGCGAAAGGCCACATGATAGGCATCGGGTGAGGACACCGCCAGCCACACTGCCGCCTTCGCGGGGCTCCCACACGTTGATCACCGTGATCCCCTGTGGGAGCTGTCGAGCTTTAGCGAGGCTGCGAAGGCAGAGGGACAGACGCCCTCAAACTCCATTCAGACCCCACCCACCAACTTCCCTCCATCCATCCTTCTTTTGTAAGCACTGTCACGACTCGCCAGCCAGAAATACAACGGCGACGTCACCACCAACCCCACCACCCAGGACAAATCCGCCCCGTTGATGTGCGCCGAGATCGGCCCCACGTACAGCGGCGTGTTCATGAACGGAATCTGCACCGCAATCCCCACCGCATATGCCAGCAGCGCCTGTGGGTTGTATTTGCCATAAATCCCGCCATCCACCCGGAAGATCGAGGCAATGTCGTACTTGCCCTTATGGATCGCATAGAAGTCGATCAGGTTGATCGCCGTCCACGGCACCAGCACCACCAGCAGCACGAGCACCATGTCGACGAAGTGACCGATGAAGTCCTTGGAGGCAAACACCGCTGCAATCGCACACGCGGCCAGCACCAATGTCGAGATCACGGCGCGGCTTTTCGCGGTGGGGATCCAGCGGTACGCAAAGGTCTGGATCAGGGTGATGATCGACAAAACGGCGCCGTATAAATTGAGCGCGTTGTGGCTGATCACGCTGAGCAAGAACAGCACCAGCATCAATGGTCCGATGGCGCCGGTGGCGAGTTTGACGGCGTCCATGGTGTCCATGCCTACCGGCGTTGCGAGGACGGCGACGGCGCCGAAGATGAAGGCCAGGCTGGAGCCCAAGGCGGAGCCCAGGTAGGTAGTCCAGAACGTCGACGCTACGGGTACATCGGCCGGCAGATAGCGGGAGTAGTCGGATACGTAGGGCGCGAATGCGATCTGCCACAACGCCGCCAACGACACCGTGGCCAGCCAACCGGAAATGTTGAATTCACCACGGGTCAAAAAGTCGGTGGTCTGCACGTGGGTGAAGATGTAGCCAAAACCCAGCACGATACCGGCGCCGAGCACCCAGGTGCCGATGCGGTTGAGCACGTGGATGAAGCGGTAGCCGATAATGCCGATGATGCCGGAGCCGATGGCGCCAATGACGATGCCCACCGGGACAGGCACGCTGTCGACCACACCGTGCAGGGATTTACCCGCCAGCACGATGTTGGAGGCAAAGAAGCCGATGTACATGACGCCAGCAATCACCACCACCAGCAGCGCGCCGAGGGAGCCGAACTGGGCACGGCTCTGGATCATCTGCGGGATGCCCATCTGCGGGCCCTGCGCTGAGTGCAATGCCATCAGCACGCCGCCGACCAGGTGGCCGACGAGAATGGCGACAATGCCCCACAGCAGGTTCAGGTGAAACAGTTGTACGCCGAGTGCACCCGTGACGATCGGCAACGGCGCGATGTTGCCGCCGAACCATAGGGTGAACAGGTCTCTTACCTTTCCATGGCGGTCTTCCGGGGGCACGTATCCAATCGTGTGTTTTTCGATAAGCGGGGCGGAGGATGTTGCAGTGGTGACCATGACGAGCTCCAAGGCAAGGTGAGTACGTTGACGTACTTCGCTGTGCGCCGCACGGGCGGCGCTTTGTTGTTGGAGTGATCATCTGCAATGGGCGCAGGGAGGTAAATTAGTAAGTTTGTTGCTATAGACCTTAAAAAATATAGCTCACGGCGGATTATGCTCCGGTATGTTGCATGCACTTGAATCCCTGTGAAAAAGCCGATTTTCACGCACTTGTTTGGGGCGAAATCCCACGTTTCTGGAGGTCCCGATGGCTGCTTATAACCTGCGCCAGCTCAGATATTTTGTCACCACGGCCGAGTGCGGCAGCGTCGCCGAGGCGTCGCGCAAGCTGTATATCGCGCAGCCGTCGGTTTCTACCGCGATCAAGCAGTTGGAAGACAGCTTTGGCGTGCAGCTGTTTATCCGCCATCACGCCCAGGGTGTGTCACTCACCCCCAGCGGCGCGCGGTTTTATCGTAAGGCCTTGGAGTTGTTGCGGGTGGCCCATGAGTTCGAGCAGAACGCACTGGCGGACAATGACGTAGTGGCGGGGCAGATCGATATTGGCTGCTTTGAGACCGTGGCGCCGTTGTATCTGCCGCGCTTGATCGCCGGCTTCAAGGCGCGTTGGCCTGGGGTGGAAATCCGTATTCGCGATGGCGAACAACAAGAGCTGGTACAGGCGTTGACGGCGGGCAGTATCGATATGGCGATGCTGTTCGAACACGACCTGGGCGGCACGATCGAGACCACGCCGTTGATGCCGCCGCAGCAGCCCTATGCATTGCTGCCGGCGGATCACCGTTTTGCGCAGCAGGCCAAGGTGTCGTTGGCGGACCTGGTGTTGGAGCCCATGATTCTGCTGGATGTACTGCCGAGCCGGACTTACTTCGTGAGCATCTTTGAAGAACGTGGCTTGACGCCGAATATCGTGTTCAGCTCGCCGTCGATCGAGATGGTGCGGGGCATGGTGGGGAGAGGGTTTGGCTTTTCGATTCTGGTGACCAAGCCATTTACCGAGTACACCTATGATGGGCAGAAGGTCGTGTGTGTACCGCTGGCCGAAACGGTGACCGGCTCCGGCCTGTCGGCAGTGTGGCTGCGCCGGGCGCCGTTGACCAAACCGGTGCAGTTGTTTGTGGATTATTGCCGGGAAGAGCTGGCACGTTTACTTGGGTAGAACACAGCGCAAAATGTGGGAGGGGGCTAAACCTGCTACGGCCAAACTCTTGTAGTGAGCGGGCAAGCCCGCTCACTACAGTTAGGGCTTGCTTCCTCCCACATTTGTTCTGTGTTGTTTGGTGAGGCCAGTTCGGCTCAGGTGCGAATCGAGTCGAGCATGCGCAATAGCATGGCATCACATCCCGCCAATTGCTTCACACTCACAAACTCATCCGGCTTATGCCCCTGGTCCATACTTCCAGGCCCGCACACCACCGTGGGAATCCCCACCGCGTCAAACAACCCACCCTCGGTGCCGAATGCCACGGTGCCGAAGTCCCGTGAGCCGGAAAACGCCGCAATCAGCTCTGCCGCCTGGCTGCGCTCATCGGTGACCAACCCTGGGTATGCCGACAATTCGGTAAACCGAATCGAGCTCTGCTTGCTGACGGCCTGCATGCGCGGCAATACCTGTTGCAGGGCATAGGCTTGCAGTTCCTCGGCCACTTCCCCCGGGTCCATCGACGGCAACGCGCGCACTTCAAAATCGAACCGGCAGTCAGCCGGCACGATATTCAGTGCCTTGCCACCTGCGATCACCCCGGTCTGCACCGTGCTGAACGGCGGGTCAAACCTCGGGTCCTGCTGCTCGCGCAGCCGTTGCCCAATCCGCCCCAGCTCGCCAATCAGGTCGGCGGCATGCTCGATGGCATTCACGCCATAGGGCGCATAGGCCGAATGGCACGCCTCGCCATGCACATCGCAACGCATCGCCAGTTTGCCTTTGTGGCCGAGCACCGGTTTCAGCTCGGTCGGTTCGCCGATGATGCACAACATCGGCTGCACCGGCCGCTGCTCCAGCACCGCCAGCAATGAGCGCACGCCCAGGCAACCGACCTCTTCGTCATACGACAAGGCGATATGCACGGGGATGCGCAACGTAGCCTTGACCAGCTGCGGCACCAGCGCCAGCACGCAAGCGATATAGCCTTTCATGTCGGCAGTGCCGCGGCCAAACAGCTTGCCGTCGTGCTCGGTCAACTCAAACGGCGGCATTGTCCAGGGCTGGCCGTCCACCGGCACCACGTCGGTATGCCCCGACAACACAATGCCCGGCAGTTCCACTGGGCCGATGCTGGCGAACAGGTTGGCCTTGCTGCGTTCGGCGTTGTAGACCAGCTCGCAGGCCACGCCAAAACCCGCCAGGTAATCGCGCACGAACTCGATCAGATGCAGGTTGGACT
>NZ_JBOICG010000449.1:0-1645 GCF_050739995.1 Pseudomonas sp.
GCCTTGGCCTGCTTCTCAGGCAGTGCCTGACGCATGTCCAGCCAGTCAGCCTTGATCACGCCTTCCAGAGAGCCGAATTTATCCGCCAGCTTCTGCGCCGCACCCGGGCCGACGCTCGGTACGTGCAGCTTGTCGAGCAAACCGCCCAAGGTCGTGCTGGCGGCGAACTCGGCGCTCAGTTCACCCTGATCCTGCAATTGCAGGCCGCACTCTTGCGGCGACAGCAGCGCACCGATCACGTCCTGGTTATGGCTGTCTTCAAAGAAACTGTGGATCTCATGCGCCACTTCCAGGCCCACGTCCGGTAAGTACGTCAGCACTTCCGGCAGCGCCTTCTGCACCCGCTCCAGGGACGCCAGGGACCGCGCCAGTACCTTGGCCGTCTCCTCGCCCACATCGGGAATGCCCAGGGCGTAGATGAAGCGCGCCAGGGTCGGCGTCTTGCTGTTTTCGATGGCCGTGATCAGCTTCTTGCTGGAAATATCGGCGAAGCCTTCCAGGTCAATGATCTGCTCGTACTTGAGCGTGTAGAGGTCTGCCGGTGAGCCGATGAGTTTTTCATCCACCAACTGCTCGATGGTCTTGTCGCCCAGGCCGTCGATATCCATGGCGCGGCGCGACACAAAATGAATGATTGCCTGTTTGAGTTGTGCGCCACAGGCCAGGCGACCGACGCACCGGTACACCGCGCCTTCGCTGACGGTTTCCTTGCCCTTGCTGCGCTTGACCAGCTGTGTGCGCTCCACATGAGAGCCGCACACCGGGCAGACCTCGGGGATCTGCACGGCACGGGCATTCTCCGGGCGACGCTCGAGCACCACCGACACCACCTGCGGGATCACATCCCCGGCACGACGGATGATCACGGTGTCGCCGATCATCAGGCCCAGGCGCGCCACTTCATCCATGTTGTGCAAGGTGGCATTGGACACGGTCACACCGGCCACCTTGACCGGCTTCAAGCGCGCTACCGGGGTCACGGCGCCGGTGCGGCCAACCTGGAATTCTACGTCGAGCAATTCCGTCAGCTCTTCCATCGCCGGGAATTTATGGGCGATGGCCCAGCGCGGTTCGCGAGCGCGGAAGCCCAGTTCGCGTTGGGAGGCGATGCTGTTGACCTTGAACACGACGCCGTCGATTTCATAGGGCAGGCTGTTACGCCGCTCGCCGATATCGCGGTAGTAGTCCAGGCAATCCTGGATACCCTTGGCCAGCTTCAACTCGTGGCTGATGGGCATGCCCCACTTCTGCAACTGCTGCAGGTTGCCAATATGGGTGTCGCTGATGTCGGTGGTCACGCCGTAGCAGCAAAACTCCAGCGGGCGACTGGCAGTGATCTTCGAATCCAACTGGCGCAGACTGCCGGCAGCGGCGTTGCGCGGGTTGGCGAAAGTCTTGCCGCCGACTTCCAGTTGCGAAGCATTGAGCCGCTCGAAACCGGCCTTGGACATGAACACTTCACCGCGCACTTCCAGAGTCGCCGGCCAACCGCTGCCGTGCAGCTTCAACGGAATGTTGCGCACGGTGCGCACGTTGACACTGATATCTTCGCCGGTAGTACCGTCGCCACGGGTGGCGCCGCGTACCAGTTCGCCGTCCTGATACAGAAGGCTGACCGCCAGGCCATCCAGCTTGGGTTCGCAGC
>NZ_JBOICG010000450.1:0-6264 GCF_050739995.1 Pseudomonas sp.
TTCGCAGCCTCGCTAAAGCTCGACAGCTCCCACAGGGAATGGATGGTGTCGGCCGCGACGCCAAGCAAATGTGGGAGCTGTCGAGCCCTGGCGAGGCTGCGATGGGGTCACCTCGGTATGCCTGCCAGACCCCAATGCCTGCATCGCTGTTTTCTTGAACCCCAGCCGTATTCGTTCCAATGCGGAACAAACTGTTCAAACTCGGGTCCAGTCATCACTCACTCTCACCTCGATAAGGACATTCCTCGTGAAGCGAATCGCGCTGCTCTCCATCGCCCTGGCCCTGGGCGCCTGCCAATCCAACCAACGTGATTCATCCCCGACCTTACTCAAGGACGGCATCCAGTTCCGCCAGAAAACCGTAGCCGTCGACGCCGACCACGCCAAAGTCATCATGAAAGCCAGCGGCGGCACCAACCCCGTCGAATTCTCGATTAGCCGTGAAGGCGACGCCGACTCCCGCATGGAAACCCTCGGCACCGTGATGGACACCGGCGAAGGCAAAGTCTTCAACTGGATCGCCAAAATGAACCAGACCGTCGCCAGTGCGGCGTTCAAGCGTTTCCCGCAGTTGGAAATCCAGGCAGACCCTGGCAAGAAACTCACAGTGGCCAGCGCAGGACGCAGCCAGGGCAACGGGATTTACTACAGCTGCGGGCCGCTGACGAGCACGTTCAGCCCGGAAAAGGCCAAGACTTACCTTGTGGAATTTCAGTTTAAGACTGGGAGGTGTGAGCAGCAGGTGTATGACGTGACGGAAGCGGGGCAGCGGGTGTTGGTGGCGGGAGGGGGGAGTACGGCGCAGGAGAGTTGAGGGTTGGAGTTGAGTGAGGCCTGACGACACCTGTCAGGCCTCAAGCTTGAGTGTTGCGGCGAACGAGTCCGGGTTTTGTGCTTGGAAGGTTTTAAAGGTTTGGTATTTCCAACGCTTATAGGTCGGATCGTCGTCGGTTGTGCCGACTTCGCCGAAATACCAATGCTCTGACTCAAAGATTTGTCCCTCATCGTCTTCATGGGTGAAGTGAAAACCGACTTCTTGAAGTCCTGGCGGAACGGTCAGCCTCCACTCGTGGGCGAGACTTCTACCGACGATACGGGTTTGGCGAAATTGCTCATAGTCGAAGGGCTGAGTTGCCCCGAGGTATCGGGTTTTGTCGGTGTAGACACAGACCTCACTTGAGAACATGTCGGGAATGATGATGCAGGCGACAATCCAGCATTGAGGCATGTCATCCGGCCTGGCCTCTACCAGGTAACCAGCGGCCCTGATCAGTTGTTGAGCGCAGTGAACCTGAATTTCTGGTGTGGTCTGCTTACCCTCGACGAGGGATTCGATGACGGGAATTTTCTCGTTTATGAACCCTCGTCGTAGCGGTAATTCTTCGTAGAAACTGTTTTCGAAGCTGTCGGCCCATCGGGTGAGTGCTCGGAGGTGTCTGGGGATGTTTCGGAGTTTTTTGTTTGTTAGTGACAGTCTGCGCATTAGTGAAAACTCTTAGTTAGGCGTTGATGAACTCGATGTTCGCTGTACCGATGCATTCAATAGGGCCGGGACCCCTGATATTGAAACGATATTTGATAGTCATGGTTTTCTTGACTTATCTGATGTTTGAAATGAGGCTGCAGTATCTTTTTCCATTGGTCTTTGAGGTCATAAGCGCCGTCAAAAATTTGATAGTCACCCCCTAGCCCCAGTGAGTTGAGTACTGAATGAGCGTTTTCAAAAATATCTGACGACTCTTCGCCCACTCCGAATCCGCTGTTTTTTTCAAACCATTCGAGTGTCACCCTAAAACTCATCGCTATTTCCTCACATGTACTTCTTGATATTTCTCTTTGGGTTTGGCGGCTTTGTTCTTTCGCCAGTTATATGGTTGAACGCGCCCAAGTGGCTGCCGTCGCTTACTAAGTACACTTCTAGCTCGCCTTCCGCCGAGTCCCATTCATAGTATTTTCTGTTTTTAGCATCTGCCCAGCGTTTCCGAAAACCTGTGCCTCCCTGCTTTGGAGTCATGCCTTTTATGCTCCTCAAACCAGAAAAACCGGTGATTTTTTCGGTGGTCGGGGGCGTGTGATAGCCGTGACCGAGTGCAGGAAGTGTTTTTCTTCGCTCATTAACCACCACATACAGCGGCCGAACCCCCGACTCCACCGGGAACACCAGAATAAAATCCCGATACTCCGGTGGATAAACCGGGTTCACCAAAATCTGCGCAGCCTTCTCCGTCGGCGGGTAAATCCACATCACTGGCGCTTGCGGCGCAGCCTCCAGTGCTGGAATGCCAAGCGTGTCGCCAGGATCAATCGCCGGCGTCCAGATCAGCTCTGCTCCTTCACCCAAATCCACCACAAACTGCTCGCCACGGCGTTGGAACTGCACCACATCAATCATCTGCCAGTCGGCGTTGTTGCCCGTGTAGAACCCATACCCCTTGAGCGTGCCATCCTCACGTTGTTCGACATGCAACCGCATCTGCGACCGTGCCCGTTGCAGTGAGCGCAATTGCTCATCGCTGTAGAGCGCGCTATCGCCCAGCTCCGATGGCCAAACCAGTGCGACCAAGCCCGCCAGCAGACCACCCGCTACGGTTCCGACAGCCATGGCTGCCGAGTCCAACACCGCCGAACGCAATGCCAATTGACCTAACCCAACGGGCAGGGCGCTGCCACTGATCTTGTGCAGGGCAACCACGCCCTGGCTGTCCATTTCGCGCCCACCCAACAGGGTTAAATGGCCGTACTCCTTGATCAGCTCCAGCGGTACGTGGCCGGTGGGGTCGTTATAGCGAATGATGCCGTCGGGCAGCCGGCAGGGTTTGGTGAAGGTACAACCAGGCAGCTTGGCGGGCGTCGGATGTTGGGCAGGCGCGGGTTCGAATAAGGCAATCGACGGCGAAAAGGGTGCCCGCGACGGCTGTGGGGTCAGGATTCGCTGTTTGAGTTGTTCCTCCTCAGTGGAGGGGTAAAAGCGCTCTGACATGACCGGATCACTTCCTTGTGTGGGGGAGTGAGCCTATGAGGGTGGGGTTAGAAGCTGATGTCGGCTGAGTTCGATGGTGGGCGTGGGAAATGTTGGCTGATACCCAATGCGTAGCTTTGTTTCGATTATTGCGATTTTCGTTTGTTTCGTTTAGTTTTGGCTTCAATTGAATTGCGTAATGCCGGAGTTACATCATGATCACCCATCACCTTCCCAAAACGATCCTTCCGCTGGAAAAGGAAGTCGAAGCTGCCGTACAAGGCCAGCGTGAGCTGGCGTCTCTGCTGTCGACCAAATTTGAAACCCAGCGCATCGACATTTTCGACAAAGAAGACAAACCCCACACCCTCGTACTCCCAACCTCAGCGCTACGCTTGTTGGTCGATATCCTGGGAGAATTGGCTATCGGCAATGCCGTCAAGGTGGTACCCGTGCATGCCGAATTGACCTCGCAGGAGGCCGCCGACCTGCTTAACGTGTCACGCCCGCACTTGGTCAAGATGTTGGAGGAGGGAGCCATTCCTTTTACAAAAACGGGGCGGCATCGTCGAATTCGGTTTTCGGATTTGATGGCGTTCAAGCAGCGGCGTGACGAAGAAAGCCAAGAGGCAATGGAAGCGCTGGCGCAACAAGCCCAGGAGTTGGGAATGGGGTATGACGGATGAGGTGTTCGCCATTTACTGCTGTATATGACGCCTGTGTTCTCTACCCGGCAGCACTCCGGGATTTGCTGATGTGGCTTGGTTTGTCGGGGCTGTACCGAGCGCGCTGGACCAGCCAGATTCATGAAGAGTGGAAACGCAACGTACTTAAGAACCGTCCCGATCTGACGGAGGAACAAGTGAATTGCACGTCAGCGTTGATGGACAAGGCCATACCCGACGCCTTGGTGACTGGGTACGAGGACCTGTGTTCGAGCTTGGATCTGCCCGATCCTGATGATCGTCACGTGCTGGCGGCGGCGATTCGGAGCAAAGCTGAGGTTATCGTGACCTTCAATTTGAAAGACTTCCCACCGAATATCTTGGCGGCTTATGACATTGAACCTATGCATCCGGATGACTTTATTTCGGATCTTTGGGATTTGGATCAGGCGGCGGTATTAGGGGCGGCGCAGAAGCAGAGGCGGGCGTTGAAGTGGCCTCCGATGGAGGCGGGGAGTTATCTTGAGATGTTGATGCGGCAGGGGTTGGTGCAGACTTGTAAGGTGCTTGGGCCTTATGAAGTCATGCTGTAAATTTTATACTGCTAGGTGCTGTTCTGACTGAGGATTACTATTCAAATAATTGAATCTACTACAAGTTTTTAACTTTAATTGTTGACATGCTTTTTATCTTATTTGCCATGGCTGAGTTGTGCGAATTTATTTCGAGTTTTCCCAGGCGCTTTCGCGGGCAAGCCCGCTCTCACATTTGGATTGAGGTGTGTCAGTTAAACCGTGTATGCAGTAAGAAGACCTTGGGACGCCAAGGTCTTTTTTGTCTGCCGATCAGCCCAGCAGGTGCTTGGAAATCAACCGTGAGATTTCCACAATCGAGGTCTTTCCAGTGAACTCAAACTTCACTTTCCCCAGCGACGAAAAGTAAATCTCCAGCTCCGAATCCAGATCAAACGTCCCGGACGTTTCCACCGAGTACGCCACGATATTTCTGTACGGCAGCGAGGTGAAGTCCTTCTTGCTGCCGGTAATTCCCTGCACGTTCACCGCGATGATGCGCTTGGTGGTGAACACCACACCGTCGCGCATGGCTTTGTAGGCGTCGACCACATCTTCGCCATCCAGCAGCAATGCCGAGACACGTTCGGCGTATTCGTTGTTTTGTTTGAGTTTGAAGAAGCCTTTGTTGTTGAAGTCGATCATGTGCCTGTCCTTGTGTGAAGGGCGCAGTAAACGCCTGCGCCTGTATGACGTTTTGCTCGCGGATCTGTATCTAACGGCCTGCTCTTGGGCGCCATACCATGGCGCCCAACACCGCAACGTTGGCCAAGGGTTTCATGCCGACAGAAGAACAATCCAGGAGCCAAACAATGCCCGAAATGTCCAACTGGCTGGCCTATGCGCTGATCTCACTCGGCATGGTGCTGACGCCCGGTCCGAACATGATTTACCTCATCTCCCGCTCGATCTGCCAGGGCCGCACGGCCGGGTTGATTTCCCTGGGCGGCGTGGCGTTGGGTTTTCTGGTTTACATGCTGTGCGCGGCATTGGGCATCACGGCGTTGGTCATGGCCGTGCCGTTTGCCTACGACGCGCTGCGCTTTGGTGGTGCGTTGTATTTGATCTACATGGCCTGGCAGGCGGTCAAACCGGGTGGGCGTTCACCGTTCCAGGTGCGGGACTTGCCCCAGGACAGCCCGCGCAAGCTGTTCACCATGGGCTTGGTGACCAACCTGCTGAACCCCAAGGTGGCGGTGATGTATTTGTCGCTGCTGCCCCAGTTCATCGACCCGAATGGTCATGGCAGTGTGCTGACGCAATCCCTGGTACTGGGATTTACACAAATCATGATCAGCGTGAGCGTCAACGCAGTGATCGCCACCATGGCCGGGTCCATCGCGGTATTTTTCGTCACCCGGCCGGGATGGCAGGTGGTGCAGCGTTGGGTGATGGGCTCGGTGTTGATGGGGTTGGCGGTGCGGATGGCGGTGGAAGGGCGGCGCTAGCTTGCGCTTCACAGAATAGCTTTCAGATAGTCCTTGAGTGCGCTGAGCGGGGTATTGAGTTCATCCAGTGTCGACGCTTGGCGCACGTCCACCGCCAACCGTTGCAGCTCGCGCCCCATCACGGTATTGGCGCCGCCCAGGGAGGCGAGCGCCAGTGTCAGGCATTCATCGAGCTTCAACTGAATCCCAACCAAATCCCCCTGCCGCACCAACAACCCAAACACCTCGCGATCATATCCAACCATCACCGGGTCATCCCGCAAAACCGGGCTACCACCCTCAGTTTCGTGCACCAGTTTGAGGGCGAACAACGCAACCGCTTCGAGCAACAATTCCATGGTCCCGCTACCTCCACTGGCGTGCCGGTCACTTTTCGACAGGCGAAAAAAAAGACCTTGAATTTCAAGGTCTTTCTTTAAGATGGTGCCCCGAGGGAGACTCGAACTCCCACTCCTTTCGAAAACGGATTTTGAATCCGCCGCGTCTACCAATTCCGCCATCAGGGCTTGTGGCGGCGAAGTATAGAGAGGTCATTACCGTTGGTCAATCAGCTTTCATGGTTAATTTTTGTCTTTTCGGCTAAACTTTGCGGCCCTGTCAAACCGAACACCATCATGCGC
>NZ_JBOICG010000451.1:0-2660 GCF_050739995.1 Pseudomonas sp.
TCCTTGTTGTTCGAATCCATGAAAGCTGCGGATTCTCCTTTGGGGCGCCCTCACTTGCAAGTGATCGCCTCCCCCTCTTCAAATGCAATTAACGAATAATAAATAAAACAAATAATCATCTTTTTTAATAATTAACATATAACCAAAAAGAACTTCACAGCATGTTTTTATGGGAATAACGTTAACTCCTCACCGACCCCTTCTCCAGGCGGACGTGGCCGAATCCTCATATTGACCCGCCTGGAGCCTCTACCCTATGGTCTTGACCACTCCCTTCAAACGCCTGCTCCTAGGCGCCGCACTGGCCCTGGGGTTGATTGCCGCCGCCGACGGCGCCGACTTGCAACCCCTGCGAGTCGCCAACCAGAAGTCCACGATCAAGGCGCTGCTGGAAGCCTCCGGCGAAACCCGGAATGTGCCCTACGCCATTCAATGGTCGGAGTTCCCCTCCGCCTCTCCCCTGGGCGAAGCGCTGAATGCCGGTGCCGTGGACATCGGTGCGTTGGGCGACGCGCCGTATGTATTCGCCTTGGGTGCCGGTGCATCGCTCAAGGTGGTCAGCATCATCCACGCCGAAGGGCGTAACACCACCGCTCTGCTGGTGCCCAAGGACTCGCCGATCAAGACGGTGGCCGACCTCAAGGGCAAAAAGATCGTCACCGGGCGCGGCTCCATCGGTCACTACCTGGCGATCAAGGCCCTGGCGGGTGCTGGCCTGAGCACCGGGGATGTGCAGTTCATTTTCCTGCTACCCAGTGAATCGCGCCTGGTGCTGGATAACGGTACGGTAGACGCCTGGGCCACCTGGGACCCTTACACCACCGTGGTCACCTCTCAAAGCCAGGCCCGTGTGTTGGTCAGCGGTAATCAGTTGCTGAGCAATCACCTGTACTTCGCGGCCACCAGCCAGGCCATCACCGACAAACGCGTGCAGCTGGACGATTTTGTGGCCCGTGTTGACCGCGCCTACGCCTGGGCCAACGCTCACCCCAATGAATACGCCGCAGCCCAAGCCAAGATCACCGGACTGCCATTGGCCGTGCATGTGGAGGTGGCGAAAGACACCCATCTGAGCCCCGTCGTCATCGACGACTCGGTGATCCGTGGCCTGCAAGCCACGGCCGACACCTATCAAAAAGAAGGCCTGCTACCCAAGCACATCGACGTGTCCCTGGGTTTCGACAGCAGCTTCAACGCCACACGTTTCCCTACTTCCCAAGCATCGCGCTAAGCCAGGAGCCGCACATGAGCAAGCCACATCAATTGAAGCCACGCCATTTGAAGCTGGGAGCCATGGTCCACGGTGTCGGCCACGGCTGGGGCGAATGGCGCCATCCGCAGGCACAACCCAATGCCAGCACAAACTTCGGTTTCTACAAGCAGCAGACCGCGCTGGCCGAAGGCGCCAAGTTCGACTTCGTGTTCATCGCCGATAGCCTGCATATCCACGCCAAATCCAGCCCGCACTACCTCAACCGGTTCGAGCCGTTGACTATCCTCTCGGCCCTGGCGGCACTGACCACCCATATCGGCCTGGTCGCCACCGTGACCGTCAGCTACACCGAGCCCTATCAAGTGGCGCGCCAGTTCGCCTCCCTGGACCATATCAGTGGCGGCCGCGCCGGGTGGAACGTGGTCACCTCATGGCTGAGCGGCACCGCCGACAACTTCGGCAAGGCTGAACACCCGCCCCATGCCGTGCGCTACCGCATCGCCAAGGAACACCTCAACGTGGTCAAGGGCCTGTGGGACTCCTGGGAAGATGATGCCTTTGCCTATGACAAGCAGAGCGGTGAGTTTTTCACCCCGGGCAAGCTGCATGCGCTGAACCACAAAGGCGAGTTTTTCTCGGTCAAAGGCCCGCTGAACATCGCCCGCTCGCGCCAGGGCCAGCCAGTGATTTTCCAGGCAGGCACCTCCGAAGACGGACGCAATTTCGCCGCGCAGCATTCCGATGCGATCTTCGTGCATGTCGACAGCCTCGAAGACGGCTTGGCTTACACCCAGGACTTGAAACGCCGAGCCAAAGGCTTTGGGCGTGATGCCGACAGCCTGTCGATTTTGCCGGGCATCCGCCCAATCGTAGGCCGCGATGCCGCCGAAGTGGAAAGCCGCTATCAGCAGGCCGTCGACCTGGTCACCGTGGAGGACGCCATTGTCGCCCTCGGCCGTCCCTTCAATGACCACGACTTTAGCCAATACCCACTGGACGAACCGTTCCCCGAGCTGGGCGATCTTGGCTCCAACAGCCAGAAAGGCGGCTCCGACCGCATCAAGCAATTGGCCAGGGACGAGGGCCTGACCCTGCGCGAAGTGGCGCTGCGCTTCTCGCGACCCAAGCGCGACTTTGTCGGCACCCCGGAGCAAGTCGCCGACGCGATCCAGACCTGGTTCGAGGCCGGTGCCAGCGATGGTTTCATCATCAATTCGGTGCTGCCTGATGGCTTGCAGTACTTCACCGAGCTGGTGGTGCCCGTGCTGCAACAGCGCGGCCTGTTCCGTACCGAGTACAGCGGTCACACCTTGCGCGACAACCTGGGGCTGGAAGTGCCGGCCAACCGTTACAGCGAAGTTGAAGCAGCCCTGTAGTGAGCGGGCTTGCCCCGCGCTGGGTGGCGCAGCCGCCCCAATAAAACCGCCGCGTTGTATCAGGTAGAACG
>NZ_JBOICG010000452.1:0-5057 GCF_050739995.1 Pseudomonas sp.
GGATCAACCGATGCCTGGCCCTCTGCCTCGACCAACTCGGGTTTGGGCGTCTCAAAAGCATCTGGTAATGATTTGGGCATGTTGGAAGCTCCTTTTCAATGGACAGGAAATGCCAAAGCCCAGGTATTTTCCTGAGTGGCACCCCCCAATCACATCGTAAAAAAGCCACTGTTCCTACTGTCAGAATTCACAGTTCTGACCCGAAACACGGTGCTGGCCGACCAACGGACAACACCCATTTCGTCTTAAAGCCCTTCCAACTCAGCCATCAAATCACTCAACCGATCCACCTTCTCCGCACTGATCTCATTCGCCGCCAACCCATCAATATATTCAGCCAACTCCGCCACCGTGCTGCACTCGAACATCGCCCGCAGCGGCACATCCCGCTGCAACATCTTCTGCACCCGCGAGGCAATCTGCGTGGCCAGCAACGAATGCCCGCCCAGTTCGAAGAAGTTGTCCTGCACCCCGACCCTTTCGACTTTCAACACTTCGGCCCAAATTCCGGCCAGGGTGCTTTCCAGTTCGTTGCGCGGCGCCAGGTAGTCCTGGCTGTCCAACTGACCGATCTCCAACGCTGGCAGGGCCTTGCGGTCGAGTTTGCCGTTGGCGTTGAGCGGCAGGCGGTCGAGCCAGAGCCAGTGCAGCGGCACCATGTATTCCGGCAGTTCGGCGCGCAGGCGTTGCTTGATGCGGTCCAGGCGTTCACTTGGGTTGAGTACCGCATCAGCGGCCACGAGGTAGCCGACCAGATGCTTGCCGTTGGCGCCTTCCTGCACGCCGACAGCCGCGTCGCGGACTTCCGGTTGTTCATGCAGGCGCGCTTCGATTTCACCCAGCTCGATGCGGTAACCACGAATCTTCACCTGGTGGTCGATACGCCCGACGTACTCCAGCACACCATCACTGCGACGGCGCGCCAAGTCACCGGTACGGTAGAGACGCTCGCCCGGTGCGCCGAACGGGTTCGGCACAAACACAGGGGCGGTGCGCAATGGGTCGCTGACATAACCGCGACCGACGCCGGTGCCGGCCACGCACAACTCACCCACAGCGCCTTGCGGCACCAGTTCCAGTGCACCATCCAGCAGGTACAAGCGGTTGTTGTCGGTCGGCGTACCAATCGGCAGATAACTACCGCGAGTCGATGCCAGGTCGACGCGGAAGAACGCCACGTCATCCGAACATTCCGCAGGGCCATAGGCGTTAACCAAACCGATCTCGGGGTAACGCTGCAACCACTGGTGCGCCAGCTCCGGCGGCATGGCTTCACCCGTCGGCAGCATCCAGCGCAGGCCGTCGAGGCTGATGCGATCCTGGGCGAGCATGCCTTGGATCAATGACGGTACGCTCTCCAGCACCGTAATGCCTTGTGCCTGAACATGCTCTAGCAAACCTTGCGGATCATGGGCCAGCGCGTTCGGCACGATGTCCACCCGAGCGCCAAACAGCGGCGCGGCAAGGAACTGCCACACGGAAATATCGAAGCTTTGCGAGGCGGTCTGCGCGATCACGTCCGACTCGTTCAGTTGCAGGTACGGCACCTTGCTCAACTGGTTATTGAGCATGCCACGCTGTTCCACCATCACGCCCTTGGGCAAGCCGGTGGAGCCCGAGGTGTAGATGACGTAGGCCAGGTTGTCCGGGCCGCTGTAGATACCGGGATTTTCGCCACGTGCAGGTATTTCTTCCCACACCAGCAATTGGCAATCGAAACCGTCCAGCAACTCGATGGCCTGTTCGCGAGATGCTTCTGTGCACACCAGCAACGGCGTGCGGCTCAGGTCGATGATGCTGCTCAACCGCTGGCTCGGCAGCCCTGGGTCCAGCGGCAGATAACCGGCACCGGCCTTGAAGCTGCCGATGATCATGCCGAGCAGGTCGAGGTTACGCTCGGCCAGCAAAGCCACGGGTTGGTCCAGGCCCACACCCGCTGCAATCAGCGCGTGACCCAGGCCGTTGCTGCGGCGGTTCAGCTCGTCATAAGTCCACTGCTGGTCGAGGCAACTGGCGGCAACGCGTTGCGGATGCGCAACCACTTGGGCTTCAAACAGCTCGACATAGCTGCGTTCCAGCGGGTAGTCATGCTCGCTCTGGTTACAGCCATCCAACAGGAACTCGCGCTCCTGCTCGCCAATCAGCGGCAGGTCGGCCATGTCGCCGTGGAAGCCCTGCACCAACGCCAGCAGCAGGCGCTTGAACTCGCCCAGCATGCCTTGCACAGTGGTTTCGTCGAAGTAGCGCTGGTCGTAGGACAGATGCAAACCCAGGTCATCACCCGGGTAGCAAACGGCGGTCAGCGGGAAGTTGGTGTGGGTGCGACCGGAATCCGAGGTGGCATTCAAGCTTTGTGCACGGTCCAGCACCGAGACTTCCACCGGGGCGTTTTCGAACACGAACAGGCTGTCGAACAGCGGCTGGCCCTTGGGCAGTTCGCTGTGCTCCTGGATCGTCACCAGCGGTAGGTATTCGTACTCACGCAGTTGCATGTTGCTGTCGAGCAAACCGCTCAACCACTGGCGCACACTGCACGGTTGATCGTCCTCGGGCAATTTCACCCGTAGCGCGATGCTGTTGATGAACAGGCCGACGGTGCGCTGCATCTCGGGCATTTCCACTGGGCGACCCGCCACGGTGACGCCGAACAGCACATCACGCTCGCCGCTCAAGCGACGCAACACCAAAGCCCACGCCGCCTGGGCAAAGGTGTTGACGGTCAGTTGGTGAGCCTGGGCCAGTTCACGCAATTGCGCACCGTCGCGGGCATCGAGACGGGTGTAGCAGTCGCCCACCACCATGCCGCCGCTGTGGCCCGCGTGTTCACGCAAGAACGGGCGGTCGCTCGGGATCGGCGTGGTGCGTTCGAAGCCTTGCAGGTTCTGTTGCCACCACTGGCGCGCCTCATTCAGGTTCTGACGTTGCAGCCAGGCGATGTAGTCGCGATAGCGTGGCGGCGTGGCCAGTTGCGCGTCGCGACCTTCGCCCAGGGCCATGTAGATTTCGAAGAAGTCATTCATCAGCAACGAACGGCACCAGGCATCAATCAGGATGTGGTGGTTGCTCATCATGAACCAATAACGCGCTTCGCCGACGCGGATCAGGCGCAGGTGGAACGGTGCCCGGTTGAGCAGATCGAAACCGGCTTCACGTTCAGCCTTGAGCAAGGCTTGCAGACGCGGTTCCTGTTCCGCCTCAGGGTCGTTGCTCCAGTCCAGGTACTCAATGGGCGTACTGCCCGGCTTGTGGATCACTTGCAGCATGTCTTCGCCGACGTTCCAGCAGAACGACGCACGCAGGGCTTCGTGACGGGCGATCACCGCTTGCCAGGCCTGGGCGAAACGCTGCGGGTCCAGGGCGCTGTTAATGCGATAGCGGTCCTGCATGTAGTAGAGGCCGGTGCCCGGCTCCAACAGTGTGTGCAGTAGCAGGCCTTCCTGCATGGGGGTCAGCGGGTAGACGTCTTCGATGGCATTGGCCGGAACCGGCAAGACATCCAGTTGTGCCTGGGTCAGCTGCGCCAAGGGGAAGTCGGACGGTGTGAGGCCACCGGCATCGTCCTGGAGGCAGTGCGCGATCAGGCTTTGCAGTTCAGCCAGGTAACCGTCGGCCAATGCGCGGATGGTCTGCGAGTCGTGGCGTTCGCGACTGAACGTCCAGCGTAAGACTAATTCCCCGCCATACACCTGGCTGTCCACGCTCAGCTCATTGGGCAGCGGCGCATCCGGGTCATGGGCAGCGCCTGCCGACTCGTCCAGTGGATGGAACAGCGCGTCGGCACCGAAGCTCTGGTCGAACTGGCCGAGGTAGTTGAAGGTGATCGCGGCGCTCGGCAGGGCGGCCATGGTCTGCTGGCACAGGTCGTCCGCCAGATAACGCAGCACGCCGTAGCCCAAGCCTTTGTGCGGTACGCCACGCAGTTGCTCCTTGATCGCCTTGATCGAGGAGCCCTGCTCCTCGTGCGGGGTGAGGCGCAGCGGATAGGCACTGGTGAACCAGCCCACACTGCGGGTCAAGTCGATCTCGTCGAACAACGTTTCGCGCCCATGGCCTTCCAGCTGGATCAATGCCGAACCGTGACCACTCCAGCGACATAACACACGCGCCAGGGCTGTCAGCAGCAGGTCATTGACGTGTGTGCGGTAGGCACTCGGCGCCTGTTGCAACAGCTGGCGGGTAGACTCGGCATCCAGCCGCACGCTCACAGTATCGGCATCGCGGTTGCGCTGGGAACCGTGCGGGCGATCCACCGGCAACACCACTGCCGGACCTGCCAGTTGCGCCTGCCAGACACCCAATTCTTCACGCAGGGACTCGCTGCCGGCATACGCCTGCAAGCGTGCTGCCCAGTCCCGTAGCGCACTGGTCTTGGCCGGCAGGCTGACGGACTGGCCCTCGCTCAGTTGGCGGTAGACCGTTTGCAGATCCTCCAGCAACACCCGCCACGACACGCCATCGACCACCAAGTGATGGATGGCAATCAGCAGACGCTGCTGGCCTTGCGGGCCATCCACCAACAAGGCGCGCAGCAGCGGACCACGGGCCAGGTCAAGGCTGCGCTGGGTGTCGGTGAACAGCGCCGTGCACTGGTCCATATCGCGCACTTGCGCCTGCATCAGCACGCCGCCTTCGGGCACCGCCAAGTGCTCGGCGTGCCATTGGACATCACGCGGGGTGAAGCTCAAGCGCAGGGCGTCGTGGTGTTCCAGTACCGCCAGCAGCGCTTGCTCCAGGCGATGCGGGTCGAGCAGTTGCAGCGGCTTGAGCACCAGCGCCTGGTTCCAGTGCTGACGGTTCGGGATATCGGTATCGAAGAACCAGTGCTGGATCGGCGTCAGGCCAGAGCTGCCCGTCAACACGCCCTGCTCCGCTACAACCTGCTCCGAGCGGGTGGCGACGGCGGCCAGGGTTTGTACGGTCTGGTGCTGGAACAGGTCGCGAGGACTGAAATGAATCCCCGCCTGTCGCGCGCGGCTGACCACCTGGATCGACAAGATCGAATCACCACCCAGCTCGAAGAAGTTGTCGTCCAAGCCGACCTGCTGCACGTTCAACAC
>NZ_JBOICG010000453.1:0-6077 GCF_050739995.1 Pseudomonas sp.
CAGGAAATACGACCGTTCCCATGTCCCGGCCATCGGCCACCAGGCCCGGCGGCTCTTGAAACGCCCGCTGACGCTGCAGCAATGCATCACGCACGGCCGGTAACGCGGCCACCTGGGAGGCCCAGGAGCCGACTTGTTCGTTACGAAGATCATCAGTCACGTCATCCCCTTCCAGGATGATGCGCTGGGGGTGACCTTCCGTCGCCCCGACGAACTGCACATCAAGGTGCGCCGCCAACAGCTTCAGGGATTCTTCGTTGGTCAGGTCGACGCCATGGTTGCGCGCGGCAAACGCCAGCAGGCGATACAACGCGCCGGAATCCAGCAGGCACCAACCCAGGCGCTTGGCCAGGATGCCGGCGATCGTGCCTTTGCCCGAGCCACTTGGCCCGTCGATGGTAATCACCGGTGCTTTGATATTCACAATTGAGCCTCTTGGGCAACACGGATGCCGACTTGGGCACACAGTGTAAGAAAGTTCGGAAAAGACGTAGCAACATTGGCGCAGTCACGGATACGAATCGGCGCCGCCGCCCGCAGGGAGGCTACGCTGAACGCCATGGCAATCCGGTGATCGCCATGGGCATGGACCTCACCACCGCCCATCAGACCACCGTCAATGATAATCCCATCAGGGGTCGGTTCACACTTAACCCCCAGCGCCAGCAGACCGTCGGCCATCACCTGGATGCGATCAGACTCCTTGAGGCGCAACTCTTCAGCACCTCGCAGCACGGTGCGCCCTTCGGCGCAGGCCGCCGCAACAAACAGCACCGGGAATTCGTCGATCGCCAGCGGCACCAGTGCTTCAGGGATTTCAATCCCCTTCAACGCTGCGGCACGCACGCGCAGGTCAGCCACGGGTTCGCCGCCGACTTCGCGCGGGTTTTCCAACGTGATATCCGCCCCCATCAGCCGCAGGATATCGATCACCCCGGTACGCGTCGGATTGACGCCGACATGCTCCAGCAACAGCTCGGAGCCCTCAGCAATCGAAGCGGCCACCAGGAAAAACGCCGAGGAGGAAATATCCCCGGGCACTTCAATATGGGTAGCGGTCAGCGCATGGCCAGACGCTACTGACGCCGTCGCCCCTTCCACCGCTACCGGATAACCAAAGCCACGCAACATGCGCTCGGTATGGTCGCGGGTCGGCGCTGGCTCAGTGACGGAAGTCTTACCCTCAGCGTACAGCCCCGCCAACAGCAGGCAGGATTTAACCTGCGCACTGGCCATTGGCAGCGCGTAAGTCAGGCCCTTCAGCACCTGGCCACCCCGAATGGTCAGCGGCGGACGCCCGTCGGGCCCGGTCTCGATCACCGCGCCCATTTCCCGTAGCGGCTTGGCCACGCGACTCATCGGGCGCTTGGATAACGACGCATCGCCAGTCAACACACTGTCGAAGCTCTGAGCCGCCAGCAACCCAGACAGCAGCCGCATGGACGTACCGGAGTTACCCAGATAAATCGGCCCCGGCGCCGGCTTCAAGCCCCGCAAGCCCACACCGTGAATGGTCACCCGCCCATGGTGCGGCCCTTCAATCACCACGCCCATGTCGCGAAATGCTTGCAAGGTCGCCAGGGCATCTTCGCCCTCCAGGAAACCTTCGACCTCGGTCACACCCTCCGCCAATGAACCCAGCATGATCGACCGATGGGAGATCGACTTGTCACCCGGCACCCTGATACTTCCGCTCAAGCGGCCGCCCGGGTTGGCGAGGAAGGTCAATTCATCAGCGTTCACAGCGGTTTCCATATACGCCCGGCGAGCCAGGATCTTGCTGAAATGCTCACGCGCCACCCGCGCACGGGTGAATACACCCAATAATTGATGACCATCCCCGGCATCGACCGCGTCGCGCAAGGCGTCGAGATCACTGCGGAAAGTGTCCAAGGTGCGCAATACAGCTTCGCGATTGGCCAGGAAGATGTCGTGCCACATCACCGGATCGCTGCCGGCTATACGCGTAAAATCACGGAAACCACCCGCGGCGTAGCGAAAAATATCGAGGTTCTCGTTACGCTTGGCCAAGGAGTCCACCAGACCAAAGGCCAGCAGGTGGGGCAAATGACTGGTTGCCGCCAACACTTCATCGTGGCGCTCGACCTGCATATGCTCGACATCCGCCCCCAGCTCGCGCCAAAGCCGATCGACCACAGCCAGGGCCGCCGGATCGGTTTGTTCAAGCGGCGTCAGAATCACCTTATGGCGGCGGAACAACTGCGCGTTGGACGCCTCCACCCCGCTCTGCTCGGAACCGGCAATCGGATGACCCGGAACAAACCGCGCCGGCATGCCACCAAACGCCAGTTGCGCCGCGCGCACCACATTGCCCTTGGCACTGCCGACATCCGTCAGGATCGCTTGCCCCAGGTCCATTCCGGCGAGCAGAGCCAGCAGCTTCTCCATCGCCAGGATCGGCACGGCAAGCTGGATCACATCCGCGCCCTGGCACGCGAGCGCCAAGTCCGCCTCACAGCGATCCACCACACCCAGCTCAACCGCCAGCTTGCGCGATTGCGGGTCCAGGTCCACACCGACCACCTCACCGCACAACCCGCTTTCACGCAGGCCTTTGGCGAAGGAGCCGCCGATCAACCCCAGGCCGACCACCACCAGGCGACCGATCATAGGCACAGCAGGTTGCAATGCAGTGACATCAACCACGGGCCAGAACCTTGGCCAATGCCTCCAGGAAGCGGCTGTTCTCAGCCGGCAAACCGATGGTGATACGCAGGTGGTTCGGCATGCCGTAGTTGGCCACCGGACGCACAATCACACCTTCGCGCAGCAAGCCCTGAAACACTGGCGCAGCCACTTGTCCGAGATCGACGCAAATGAAGTTGCCCTTGGATGGAATCCACCCCAGGTCCAACTCACGAAAACCTTCCTGCAACTGCAGCATGCCGCGGTCGTTGATGCGACGACCTTCTTCCAGGTACTCGGCATCCTTCACCGCCGCACAGGCCGCCGCCAGGGCCAGGCTGTTGACATTGAACGGCTGACGCACACGGTTCAGCACATCCGCGACAACCGCCGTGGACAGACCATAACCCACCCGCAGCGACGCCAGGCCATATGCCTTGGAGAACGTGCGTGACACCAACAGGTTCGGGTAAGCCGCCAGGAAGTCCAGGCCGTCCGGCAGGTCACCGCCTTCGGCGTACTCGATATAGGCCTCGTCCAGCACCACCAATACGTGCTCAGGCACATCCTGCAGGAAATCGTCCAGCGCCTGAGCGTCGAACCAGGTGCCGGTCGGGTTGTTCGGGTTGGCGATAAACACCACGCGGGTTTGCGCGTCGATGGCCGCCAGCATCGCCGGCAAATCATGACCCCAGTCTTTGGCTGGAATCACTTTCGCATCGGCACCCACAGCCTGGGTCACGATCGGATAGACCGCGAATGCGTGCTCACTGAACACCGCATTCAAGCCTGGCGCCAGATAGGCACGGCCAACCAGCTCAAGAATGTCATTGGAGCCGTTGCCCAGAGTGACCTGGTTCAGTTCGACCCGGCACTTTTCCGCCAACAGGGATTTGAGGGCAAAGCCGTTGCCATCGGGATAACGCGTCAGCTCAGCCAGCTCTTCGCGAAGCGCCGCCAGCACTTTCGGACTAGGGCCCAGCGGGTTCTCGTTACTCGCCAGCTTGACGATGCGGGAAGGGTCCAGATTCAACTCACGCGCCAGCTCGTCCACAGGCTTGCCCGGAACGTAAGGCGACAGTTGTTGCACGCCCGGCTGCGCCAGGGCGAGGAAGTTGCCACTCATGTTAAAGCCTCACAAAACCGCTTTCGGGTAAGAGCCCAGCACCTTGAGTGCTACGGCTTCCTGACTGATTTTCTCCAGCACACCCTTGACCAGCGGGTCGCGGTGGTGGCCGATGAAGTCGATAAAGAACACATAAGTCCATTTACCGCTGCGCGAAGGACGAGTCTCGATGCGCGTCAGGTCAATCCCGTTGTCGTGGAACGGCACCAGCAGTTCATGCAGCGCGCCGGGCTTGTTGCTCATGGAGACGATGATCGAGGTCTTGTCGTCGCCGGTCGGTGGCACTTCCTGGCTGCCGATCATGAGGAAGCGCGTGGAGTTGTCCGGGCGGTCCTCGATTTTCTCGGCCAGGCGCGTCAAGCCATACAGGCCCGCAGCCATATCACCGGCGATGGCCGCCGAGTTCCACTCACCCTTGACCCGCTTGGCGGCTTCGGCGTTGCTAGAGACCGCCACGCGCTCGACATTCGGGTAATGCGCGTCCAGCCACTTGCGGCACTGGGCCAGGGACTGGGCGTGGGAGTAGATACGACTGATGCTGTCGGTCTTGGTGTTCTCGCCCACCAGCAGGTGATGGTGGATACGCAGCTCGACTTCACCACAGATCACCATGTCGTGCTCAAGGAAGCTGTCCAGCGTGTGGTTCACAGCGCCTTCGGTGGAGTTCTCCACCGGCACCACGCCAAAGTTCACCGCACCGGCCGCCACTTCACGGAACACTTCATCGATCGCCGCCATCGGCTTGCTGATCACCGCGTGGCCGAAGTGCTTCATCGCCGCCGCCTGGGTGAAGGTGCCTTCAGGACCGAGGTACGCCACTTTCAGCGGCTGCTCCAGGGCCAGGCACGACGACATGATTTCGCGGAACAACCGCGCCATCTCTTCGTTGCCCAGCGGACCTTTGTTGCGCTCCATCACGCGCTTGAGCACCTGAGCTTCACGCTCGGGCCGGTAGAACACCGGCACTTCGCCTTCCGCCAGGGACGCCATCTTCACCCGTGCTACTTCCTGGGCACACCGCGCACGCTCACTGATCAGTTCCAGGACTTTCTCGTCCAGGCTATCAATGCGTACGCGCAGGGCCTTGAGTTCTTGCTCAGACATTAGCCGTGTTCCTTTTCGAACTCTGCCATGTAGGCAACCAGCGCGTTGATCGCATGGATGTCGACGGCGTTGTAGATAGAGGCGCGCATGCCACCCACCGAGCGGTGGCCCTTGAGGTTCAGCAGGCCACGCTCGTCGGCACCAGCCAGGAATGGCTTGTCCAGACGGTCATCAGCCAGGCGGAACGGCACGTTCATCCACGAGCGGTCGGTCAGGTTGATCGGGTTGCTGTACAGGCCACTGGCGTCGATGAAGTCGTACAGGGTGCGCTTCTTCACTTCGTTGAGCTTGCCCATGGCGGCGACACCGCCCTGCTCTTTCAGCCATTCGAACACCAGGCCGGAGAGATACCAGGCGAAAGCCGGCGGGGTGTTGTACATCGAGCCATTGTCTGCCGCGACCTTGTAGTTGAGCATGGTCGGGCACAACGAACGGGCGCGACCCAGCAAGTCTTCACGGACAATGTTGACCAGGATGCCGCTCGGGCCGATGTTCTTCTGCGCACCTGCGTAGATCATGCCGTACTTGGACACATCGATCGGGCGCGAAAGGATGTCCGAGGACATATCGCACACCAGCGGCACGTCACCGACTTCCGGCACCCAGTCGAATTCCAGGCCACCGATGGTTTCGTTCGCGACGTAGTGCACGTAGGCCGCATCCTTCGACAGCTTCCACTCGTTCTGACCCGGAATGGCGAAGTAATCGTAAGGTTTGGCAGTGCCTGCCACGTTGACGCGACCGTAGCGGGAAGCCTCTTCAATGGCCTTCTGGCCCCAGATACCGGTGTCGATATAGTCGGCGGCGCCGTCTTCCGGCAGCAGGTTCAGTGGAATCTGGGCAAACTGCTGGCTCGCGCCACCCTGCAGGAACAACACTTTGTAGTTGGATGGAATGTCCAGCAAGTCGCGCAGATCCTGCTCGGCCTTGGTGGCGATGGACACGAACTCATCGCTGCGATGGCTCATTTCCATCACGGAGAGGCCTTTTCCATGCCAGTCGAGGAGTTCACCCTGCGCGCGCTGCAGGACTGCTTCAGGAAGCGCCGCGGGACCGGCACAGAAGTTATAGGCTCTCTTGCTCACATCCAATCTCACTCTGATCTGGTGGTAGTCACGCAAACATATCAGGCAACACCCGATCCAATGTGGGAGCGGGCTTGCTCGCGAAAGCGATCTAACAGCCGACATCTGTAGTGAAT
>NZ_JBOICG010000454.1:0-1911 GCF_050739995.1 Pseudomonas sp.
GCACGGTACCCTGGCTCGGTTGCAGGTCCAGAGCCGTCAAACGCTCGCTGAAGCCACGACGACCGCGCTCGGCCAATTGCGCCTGCTCCTGTTCGATGGCCACATCCTGACGCATAGCCTTGTGCAGACCGAACATGAAGAAAATCAGCACCACCGAGAACGGCAGCCCCGCCAGCACCACCATGGTTTGCATGGCTTCGAAGTTACCGGCAAACAGCAGGCCGATGGTCACCAGGGTGATCACCGCCGACCAGAAGATACGCAGCCAGTGCGGCGCATCTTCATCCACGTTGCCACCTTTGCAGGAAAGGTTGGCCATCATCACCGCACCGGAATCCGCTGGGGTCAGGAACAGCACGAAGCCCACAAAGATCGACACACCAATGACGATTTTCGACGCGGGATAATGCTCAAGCAGTTGGTAGATGGCCATCGACGGTTGTTCCAGCGCCGTCTTGCCCAACTCCACGGCACCGTGGTTCAGCACCAGGTCCAACGCCGAGTTACCGAAGATCGACAGCCACGCCAGGGTGAAGCCCAGTGGAATCAGCAGCACGCCAGCCACCAGTTCACGCACGGTACGACCACGGGAAATACGCGCGATGAACATGCCTACGAATGGCGCCCAGGAAATCCACCACGCCCAGTAGAACAGGGTCCACAGGCCCATCCAGCGTTCGGTCTTGTCGGCGTCGCCTTCATACACGTACAGGTCGAAGGTCTTCAGCACCAGGCCATTCATGTAGTCGCCGATGTTCTGCACGAAGCCGTTGAGCAAGTGCAGGGTCGGGCCGAACAACAGCACGAAGATCAACAGGCCGCTGAACAGCACGATGTTGAGGTTGGACAGGCGGCGGATGCCGTTCTCCACACCCGACACGGCGGCGATGGTCGCCACGGTGCTCATCACGATGATCACGATCAGCAGGTTGGTGTTGCTGTGCGCCATGCCGAACAGGTTTTCCAACCCGGACGACACTTGCATCGAACCAATCCCCAGGTTCGTCACCAGGCCCAGCAGGGTCACGAACATACCGAAGCCGTCCACCGCATGGCCGGCCGCACCTTTCACCCAACGCTCGCCTACCAGCGGATACAGCGCCGAACGCAAGGCCAGCGGCTGGTTATGACGGTACGCGAAGTACGCCACGGCCAGGCCGACCAAGGCGTAGATCGCCCAGCCATGCAAGCCCCAATGCAGGAAGGTCAGTTGCAGTGCCTGGCGTGCGGCCATGTTGCTGGCGGCAGCGCCTTCGGGCGGGTTGAAGTAGTGGTCCAACGGCTCCGAAGCGCCGAAGTACAACAGCGAGATGCCGATGCCCGACGAGAACAACATGCCGGCCCAGGCGCCGTAACTGAAGTCCGGGGTGTCGTCCTTGCTGCCCAGTTTCAACTTGCCATAGGACGAAAACGCCAGGCCCACCACAAACACCAGGTAGGCGGCGATGACGACCATGTAGTACCAGCCGAAGCTTTTGGAAAGCCACGCTTGTGCTACGCCGAGCATGCGCCCGGCCTCCTGCGGGGCGATGATCAGGATGGCGGTCAACAACAGAATCAGCGCGGTGGAGGTGTAAAACACCCAACCGTTGACCCGCACCTTTTCCGGTGGGGTCTTTATAAGAGAGGCAGAACTCATGGCGCAGATGCTCCGGGCAGTGCGAAAGAGAAACACAAGGCAACGGTTATCCCGGGACATCGATTTTTCGGCAGTCGACGGACGGGTGTTATAAAGACACCCCGAAAATTCTTGTACCCCGCCGAAGCGGTGGCCAGGCCCTGATACGGCCTGTTTCAAGGTTTTTTGCAGGTGTCAGCTGTCACGGCTCACAGGTAGGAAATTTCTGTAGGCAGCGACCATTTGTCGCAGATCTTATTCTTTGTTGATTGAACGTTCAATCAAAACAAAAT
>NZ_JBOICG010000455.1:0-7955 GCF_050739995.1 Pseudomonas sp.
CTCGATGTCGGCCTGCCCGACATGGACGGCAAGGAACTGGCGACCCAGGTGCGTCAATTGCGCGCTGCCCTGCCGATCTTGTTTGCAAGCGGTTATGCCGAGAACATCGATGTGCCTGATGGTATGAAAGTGATCGGCAAGCCGTTCTCGATCGATCAGTTGCGTGACAAAGTCAAATCGATGCTACCCGACGTATAACCCCAAAAAGCGCGATGCCCCCCGCACAACACAACTCATTCATCTGGTTAGCTAGCGTCTCTGGTTTTTGCTGCTAGCTTCCAGATGCTGCGCGGCGTCCGTTCACGTTGTTTGCAGGGATTAACGTGACGTTCGACAAATAAAACTGGAAACTCGGCGTTTTAATCCCACGCCCTTTGAAAAAGCACTCAGGAAGGACGCAACAACATGATTGGAAAACCGACGCGCCTGCTGTTGGCGAGCCTCTCGATACTCATGAGTACCGGCGCATGGGCCGACTTCACGGCGACCCCGGCCGAAGCCCGAGCCATCGCCAAGGAAGCCTATCTGTACGGCTACCCGGTCGTGGAGATGTACAAGACGCTCTACACCCAGGCCGTTGATAAAGGCGGCGCCAATTTCAAGGCCCCGTTCAATCACATCGGCAACACCGCCCAGGTCTTCACCCCGAAGGATACCGCGTTCGTGACCCCGAACTCGGACACCCCCTACTCCTTCGTCTGGATGGACTTGCGCAAAGAACCTTTGGTGCTGACCCTGCCCAAGATCGAAGACAACCGCTACTACTCCGTGCAGTTGATCGACCTCTATACGCAGAACATTGCCTACCTGGGTACCCGCAGCACCGGCAACAATGGCGGCCACTACATGATTGCCGGGCCGGATTGGAAAGGTCAGCAGCCGGTTGACATCGACCGCGTGGTCTATAGCGAAAGCAACATCGCCTATGCCCTGTACCGTACGCAGTTGTTCGATGAAAAAGACCTGGGCAAGGTCAAGCAGATCCAGAGCGGCTACAAAGTGCAGCCGCTGAGCAGCTATGTAAAGCAAGCCGCTCCGGCCAAGGCGCCGAAGATCGAATGGCCCAAGCCGATGGCAACCATGACCGAAGGCCCGCAGTTGTTCCGTTACCTGAACTTCATGCTCAGCTTCGCCGCGCCCCAGGACAGTGAAAAAGACCTGCTGGCCCGTTTTGCCAAGATCGGCATCGCGCCGGGCGCACCGTTCAAGGTCAATCAACTGACCGCTGAGCAGCGCAAGGCCCTGGAAGATGGGATAGCCGACGGCAAGGCCGAGTTCGCTGCGTTCAAGAAAGACAAGATCGACACCCAGCAAGTGGCCAGCGGCGACCTGTTCGGCAGCCGTGACCGCCTGAAAAACAACTACCTGTACCGCTACGCCGGGGCCAACCTGGGCATCTTCGGCAACTCCACTGACGAAGCCACCTACTTCACCTACTTTGACGACAGCGAAGGCAAGCCAGCCAACGGCGCGCGCCATAGCTACACCGTGCATTTCGCCAAGGACCAGTTGCCACCGGCCGAAGCGTTCTGGTCGCTGACCATGTACGACGCCAAAACCAAGCTGCTGGTGCCCAACCACAAGAAACGCTACCTGATCAACTCGCGGATGCTACCCAACCTCAAGCTTGACGCCGATGGCGGCCTGACCTTGGCGCTGCAGCACCACGAGCCGCCGAAAGCCGAACAAAGCAATTGGCTGCCGGCACCACCCGGTCCGTTTTATGCCGTGCTGCGGATCTACCTGCCCAAGCCTGAGGCGGTTAACGGGCAATGGAAACTCCCACCGTTGACGCCGCTCAAGTAACCCGTCCTGCGCCCGGTCCTGACGGACCGGGCCAACAACTCCTGCTCGTTCTTGCCGGTGCAGGGTTATCAGTGTTTGAACTTGGCGTAGGACTGGTGCAGGTCCGAGGCCCAACCATCAATCACACTTTTCACATCATCAGCCTTCATTACCTGCGAGTCATTGGACAGCGGTTTGCCCGTGCCTTTGCGTACCACTTGGGCGAGCACCTTGCCATTACCGCCGTCAAGGAACTGCGCTTCGGTGCCCAAGGTGGTTTCCTGGTCGCGGATGCCAGTGCTGGTACTCACCGCCGCCACCACCAGAGCCACTGGAACGTACTCGTAAGGCCTGAGGCTTTCAGTCTTGCTGCTGACCGCAGTGATGGCGGCACGCACCACGATCACCCCCGGGCCCGGTGCACTGGCTAACGGCAGGGACTTGACCAGCTCACGCTTGAGCGCCTGGTTGTAGTAGGCATTGATCCCGTCCAGGGCGCTTTGCGGAATCTTGGTCGTCGCTTGGGGCTTGGGGTAAAACTGGGTCGGCTCGACGAACACGGCCGTGTAGTCACGCAAGTTCAGGCTGGGATCGACCCAGCGCATCACTTCTGCACCCGACGGTGACTTGGCTTCTTTGAGCTGACTGTAGTCCGAAAGAAAACCGGAGTACTCGTCGGGTTGAGTGATCTTGCTGGCGCAGCCAGCCATTCCGATCGAGGCGATACACAGCGTGCTGATCATTAGCCTTAGCTTCATCATTGAACTCCCTGGCGTTCATCATCGAATCATTGAGCTGTAGGTATAGCCAACCCTGGAAAAATAACCGTTATTTCCAGTTGAGGCGTGAAACTGCACCGGTCATTTCGCAGGCAACTGCGTATGACTAATCCTCGGTCGATGGGTAAGGTGAGGCGACATTCCTTGTCAGGAGCATCGCATGCGCACCATCGGCCTTATCGGCGGCATGAGCTGGGAGTCCAGCGCCGAGTATTACCGCATCATCAACCAGCGCGTGCGCGACCAGCTGGGGCCGCTGCGCTCGGCGCAAGTCTTGATGTACAGCGTGGATTTCGGCCCGGTGGAACAGGCCCAGCATGCCGGGCGCTGGGATGACACGGCGCTGATCCTGGAAGATGCTGCGCGCCGTCTGCAGGCCGGCGGTGCCGACTGCGTGGTGCTGTGTACCAACACCATGCATTTGGTGGCGCCACGTATCGAGGCGGCGGTGTCGATTCCGTTCTTGCACATTGCCGATGCCACCGCAGCCGCCGCGCTCGAAGCAGGCACCCTGACAGTGGGTTTGCTGGGCACCGCTTTCACGATGGAGCAGGACTTTCTCAAGTCACGCCTTGCCGCCCAGGGCTTGACCGTGCTCGTGCCTGATGCCGATGAACGCAAGGCCGTGCACCGGATCATCTACGAGGAGTTGTGCGTGGGGGTGATCAGCGAGGCTTCCCGCCAAGTCTATCAGCGCGTGATCAACAGCCTTGCCGCGCGCGGTGCCCAGACGATCATCTTGGGGTGTACCGAAATCTGCCTGCTGATCCAGCCGGAACACAGCGACCTGCCGCTGCTGGACACCACCGCGCTGCATGCGCAGGCGGCGGTGGCGTTTGCTCTGGACTAAACCGCCTTGCGCAGGCGCGCCATGCTGACGGTGTCGACAAACTGGCCGTCACGCAGGGCGTAATCACGCAACACGCCTTCAACCTCAAAGCCGAACTTGCGATACAGCCTCTGTGCCGCTTCGTTGTCTGCGTACACCGTGAGTTCCACCCGACGCAGGTTCATCCAGTTGTCGGCCACGTCCAGCGCGGCCGTCAACAGGCGCGAGCCAACCCCTTTGCCCTGCCACGCTGTCGCCACGCCCATGCCGAACGAACCGACATGCGCCTGGCGTACTCTCAGGTACTGTTCCAGGCCAAGCTGGCCGATCACTTCACCGCCGTGCACGGCCACAAGTTGCAGGCGCCGCTCGTTGTCCATGACCAGGCGCTTGCGCCACATATCGACAGACTGGAAAGGCATTTGCAGCACCTGACGGCACACGGCCGGTTCGTTATAGAGCGCAGCGACGCCTTCAAGATGGGCCTCGGTGAAACGCTGGATCACGATATGGGGTTCAGGTGTGTGCATTGTGTTTCATCCTTTGAAAGACAAGTGGCAGGCCAGTGTAAGGGGCAAGCCCGTTCAATGGCTAGGGCGCTGGCGCGGTCGTCCACAACGATGGCCAATCACCGTAACCGACCCCGGTGCAGCGCGGCATCCTGTGGAACTCACTGAGCTGGAAGCGCTTGCCGTCAAACACCCAGCTGGCCCCGCCGCCACAATCACCGATCCCACGCTGCTTGTAGAAATAACTCAGGGTGCCCGAAGCTTCGTCATACCCAACCGAACCTTGCAGAGCGGCATCTTCCAGGGGCAGCGGCTGCAGGTCCATCAGCGTTTCCTCATAGGGGGCCTGACGTTGACGGCTGCTGACGGCGAACTCGCAGTTGTAGGCCGCACAGTCATACCGCGTCACGGTCATTGCCTGTTGCGCCGTCAAGGCACCGACGCTTGCCTCGGGCTGACCCTCTTCAGGCTTGACGGCCTGCAATGCAGCGGCCACCAACCCGGCCTGTTCCTGCGCGGTCAGCGGTGGCGCTGCAGTAAACTTGCGCAGCACTGGCGTCGGTAAACCTGGGGGCACCTCGCTGACCGCGCCCTTGCCGGGGCGGGCAAGCGCCGTCACGTTATCCACTCGCCCCTGCACTGCATCCATCAACAACAACGAAGCACTCAGCCCGCTGAGCGACACATGGGCACTTTCATCACCGGGCAGTTGCAAGCGTTGGCCGTTGCGCAACCGCTGCAACCAAAGACGGGCCGGTGCCGCCTCGATCACGCCATAGGACTGCACCTCGGCATCGCCGCCTTGATCATCCAGCTCTACCTGCAAGGCCCGCGTCAATTCCAGGCCGAGAGGCTGACCATCCAACAGCATCGTAGCGGGGTCTACGGGCTCACCACGATGATCAAAACGCAAACGCAGCGATCCTTGCGGGCCGGCTTGGTGCCAGATGTGCAACGTCAGGGAGCTGTAGTCCTCTTCGTCGACCCCGCTGGGCGCGCTGAGGGCATGGCAATTGCGCAGGTTGTCGCAACCGGTGACCCAGTTCTTGATTTCCCGGAGCAAGGGCACGTTTTCAGCAGGGGGTTGGGCGCAGGCTTGGGAGGTGGCACCGGCCAGTAACAGGGCCAGGAATGCGGGGCGCAGCATGGGGGACTCTCCGTGTCGAAAAGGCGCGGATTGTCCCATGTTCAATGCATGGCGTCAGCGTGCAGAAGCGGTTCGCCACACCCGCGCAATATCTGCCGCGCGCTCGCGCAGCAAACGCGGTGCTTCGCTACACGCTTGCTCAAGGCTCATCGGCCCACTCGGCAAAGCGAACGCAGCCGCCACGCCATGGGCGTACATCTGTTCATAGCCGTCGCCCAGGGTGCCCGCGATCACGATGACTGGCACTTGGTGTTGCTGGGCAATACGCGCCACACCGAATGGGGTTTTACCGCGCAGGGTCTGGGCGTCGAAGCGGCCTTCGCCGGTGATTACCAGGTCGGCGCCACCTACGGCTTCATCCAGGCCCACCAGTTCGGCCACCACCTCCACACCGGCGCGAAATTGCGCGCCCAGGAAGGCTTTGGCGGCGAATCCCAGGCCGCCCGCAGCGCCGCTGCCAGGCTCGTCGCGTACATCTTTGGGCAGCACTTTGGCGCAGTGGTCGGCAAAGTGGCCAAGGGCTGCGTCCAGTTGTTGGACTTGCTCGACGTTCGCGCCTTTTTGCGGGCCGAATATCGCCGAAGCACCGTGGGGGCCGCACAACGGGTTGTTGACATCGGCGGCGATTTCAAAACGTACCTGGGCCAGGCGTGGGTCCAGGTTTTCAAGGCTGAGATGTGCCAGGCGGGCCAAGGCCAGGCCACCGGGTGGTAGCGCTTGGTGTTCGGCGTCGAACAGTTGCACGCCGAGCGCCTGCATCGCACCCGCGCCGCCATCGTTGGTGGCACTGCCGCCAATCGCCAGGATGATGCGCTGGGCGCCGACATCCAAGGCCGCGCGGATGAGTTCGCCGGTGCCATAGGTGGTGGTTTTGCACGCGTCGCGCTGGCCCATCGGGACCAATTGCAATCCGCTGGCTTCAGCCATTTCTATGATCGCGGTATGGCTGTCGGCCAACCAGCCCCAACGTGCGTCAACCGCTGCACCAAGCGGGCCGCGTACGGTTTGGTGGCGCAATTCGCCATTGCACGCCGCCAGCACCGCATCCACCGTCCCTTCACCACCATCCGCCATCGGGCACTGGATCAATTGCGCATCCGGCCAGACCAGGGCCAAGCCTTCGGCAATGGCTTGGGCGACGCCGTCAGCACTCAGGCTGTCCTTGAACGAGTCGGGGGCGATGATGATTTTCATGGGCTTTCTCCGGTTTTTATAACGCCCATGCTGCCAGTTGTCCGGGGTAATGACGCCGGTCGGATGCACAAGAGTGGCTGAGGTTTGTTGTTCATTCCGACAAAGCGTGCGGAAACAGCTGTACGCCCAGATAAAGAGCGAGCATGCCATCCAGGGTCAGTGGGTCGACCCCACTGAGTTCAGCGATACGTTCCATGCGATAACGCAGGCTGTTGCGATGGATGCCCAAGGCATCCGCACACGCCTGGCTTTGCCCGTCGTGCTCGCACCAACTGCGTAACGTGGCGAGCAGTTGGCCGTTGGTGTCCTTGGCCAATACTTTGCGCAGCGGGTTGAGCAACTCGTCCAGAGCGTCGTCATTGCGATGCCGCCAGAGCATCACCGGCAGGCGGTAACGGTTGAGCGTCAACAGGCGTGACTGAGGGAGAACATCCCGGCCGTAGGCCAGCAAATCGCCAACGCGTCGATAGCAACGGCGCAGTCCGGCCAAACCATCGGCCTGCCCGCCCACGGCCACGCGAAGGATGTTCCAACCTAAGCCATCGAGCTTTTCCAGCAGGCGTGGATTGTCCACCGCCACCGTTGCCGGCCGACACCACAGCAGAGATAACTGCGCCGAACTGACACACCAACTGTCCGGATAACGACTGCTCAGCCAGGCACTCAACGCTTCTGCTGATTGCCCCTCGCCCAGTTCGAATAGATAGGGAGTACGCGCCATCTGCGGCTTGAGCCCCAACTGCTGGGCTTCGTCCACCAGTCGCGGGGAGTCGCCACTGTCGGCCAGCAACAACGCCAGCAGATCATCGCAGCGCTGACGGCGCCATTGCTGTTCAGCTTGCTGGTGGCGATGGCTCACCAACATTTCTGCGGTCATGCGCACCAGCTCGGCGTAAGTGCGCAGCCCTTCGGGTTCGCCGGTAATCCCCAGTACACCGATCAGGCGCTGGTCATGCAGCAGCGGCAGGTTGATGCCCGGCTGCACGCCCTTGAGGTGCTTGGCGGTCTGGCCGTCAATTTCCACCACACGCCCATTGGCCAGCACCAGTTGTGCGCCTTCGTGACGGGTATTGATGCGCTCCGGCTCGCCGCTGCCAAGGATCAGGCCCTGGCTGTCCATGACGTTGACGTTATAGGGCAGGATCGCCATGGTGCGATCGACGATGTCCTGCGCCAAGTCATGATCCAACTCGAACATGGGGCTATTTTCCTGGAAAGCGGGTTGTTCACCGGCACAGCGTAAAGGGTGCTTCACTGTGCGCGAGCACAAAGACAGTACCCCGTCACGTCACCGAGACTGTTTGGGCGATCAACGTTACCCTCGCATCGCGAAAAATCATAATAAAGAGAGACTGCCATGTCACAGAGCGCCGCTGCCACACTGGCCACCGATGACGATAAAAACGCCATCTACAAGCGCGTTACCCTGCGCCTGATCCCCTTCATTTTTATCTGCTACCTGTTCAATTACCTCGACCGGGTAAACGTTGGTTTTGCCAAGTTGCAGATGCTCGATGCATTGAAATTCAGTGAAACCGTGTACGGCCTCGGTGCCGGGATCTTCTTTATCGGCTACGTGCTGTGTGGCGTGCCAAGCAACCTGGCGCTGACCAGGTTCGGCCCACGGCGCTGGATTGCGCTGATGATGATCGTGTGGGGCACGCTGTCCACTTGCCTGCTGTTTGTCACCACCCCGACGCACTTCTACACCC
>NZ_JBOICG010000456.1:0-4723 GCF_050739995.1 Pseudomonas sp.
GTGGGAGGGGGCTTGCTCCCGATAGCGATGGATCAGTCATACATCGGGTGACTGACACACCGTCATCGGGAGCAAGCCCCCTCCCACACGTTGATATTCATCCAGCTCAAACCATCAGTTCTTGTAGTCGGTATCACTACGCTCCAACTGCCGGATCAGCGCATTCCAATGCCGTGCCACACCTGGCCCGTCACCCGCCTTGAACACCTTGGCCTGTTCCTCCACCTTGGCGACCACCTCGGCCGGCGGGAAGATCAACTGTGCATTCCCCGCCGCCTGCGCTGCGATCTGGATATTGCACGCCCGCTCCAACCCTTGCAGTTGCTGAAATGCATGCTCGACGCTGATGCCTGCCGTCAACAGCCCGTGGTTACGCAGGATCATCACACTCTTGTCGCCCAAGTCAGCCACCAGCCGCTCTCGTTCATCCAGGTCCAGGGCCACGCCTTCATAGCCGTGGTACGCCACACGCCCGGAGAACGCGATGGAGTGCTGGGAGATCGGCAACAAACCCTCTTTCTGCGCCGACACCGCAATGCCGTCACGGGTGTGGGTGTGCAGCACCGCCTGCAGGTCATGGCGAGCACCGTGGATCGCGCTGTGGATCACGTAGCCGGCGTAGTTGATACCCAAGCCTGTCGGGTCATCGACGATAGTGCCGTCGAGGTCGACTTTGACCAGGTTGGACGCACTGATTTCATCGAACAGCAAGCCGAAGGCATTGATCAGGAAATGTTCATCAGGCCCCGGCACACGGGCAGAGAAATGGGTGTAGATATGGTCGGTCCACTTGTACAGCGCCGCCAGTCGATAGGCCGCGGCCAACTTGACGCGCACCTCCCACTCTTCTGGAGTCACGCGCTGACGAACCGTGTTGGACACGCTGGAGATCGAGGTGACGCTGCTCATGGCAAAACTTCCTGGATGGCCTTAAGGACTTCCAGGCAGCCTAGGGGATGCCGAAAAATAATAAAAAGCACATTTTAATCTAAGCTAATTATTATTTTTTTTCATATCAAGCAGCGTCTCGAATCTTCTGCAGCGAAGCCGCCACCCACTGGCCGAACGCATCCACCGGCCCCTGCAAGTTGCCCAGGAAGTGTGGATAGATCAGCCACAGGTCCATCACGGGCTTGAAGTCCTTGAGCGGCATCACCGCCAAGTGTTCACGGTGGGCGCTGCGCTCCAGCAAGGGTCGAGGTACCAGGCCCAAGCCCAGTCCATCCGCCACCAGGCCCAATTGCAGTTCGGTGCCGAAGGTTTCCAGGTTCACCCGCAGCCCCAGCCCCTGATCGGACAAGGTACGCTGCAAACCGGCACGGAAACCGCAGCCATCGGGGTTGAGAATCCAACCGCTCTGGTACACATCCGCCAGCTTGCACGGTTTCTTGGGCAGTTGTGCCTTGGCGCACACCACCACCAATTCCATCTTGCCAATGGACTCGCCGATGATGTTGTCAGGGAAGATCTTGCCCGCCGGAAACAGCGCAGCCGCCGCGTCCAGCTCACCACGTTCGATCTTGCCAACCAACTGGCTGCCCCAGCCGGTGGCAACCTGGGCACGCAAGTCGGGATATTCACCGCGCAACTGCTTGAGCGCATCCAACAACACCACGTCGCCGATGGTCTGCGGTACGCCCAGGCGCAATACGCCGGTGGGCGGCGCATCGGTGGCCACCAGTTCACGCAGGGCATCCATCTCGCGCAGGATCAGCCGGCATTGTTCATAAACCCGGGTGCCGATCAGCGTAGGCTTGAGGGGCTTGGTGTTGCGGTCGAACAACTCCACTCCCAGCGCCTGCTCGAAGTTCTGCACGCGACGGGTGATGGCCGGCTGGGTCAGTTGCAATGACTCGGCGGCATGGCTGATGGACTGGCAACGAATCACTTCGACAAACGCATCGATATCGTCAATTTTCATTTGGGCCGCACATAGAGAAGCGTCATTAAGATGTGTGGAAAGCATAGTTGCCTGAACGCAGCCTGGATAGCCCGCGCAATGATCGATAACGTCTAACGCTATTCAGACCAGTTCTAAATTACCTTCAGCTATAAGCTAATCATTAATAAATAGCATATTAACCATAAATATTATGCTTAGATAAAACCATCACCACCGACCACACGATGGAGCTGTCATGACCCAGGCCAAGCACCCCGAGCGACTCAGAGCCTTCATAGGCGCCCTGGCGGAACTGATCGACGGCCACCCCCGCGAAGGCGACTTGCTGCACCGTGGCGGCAAGCTGCTCGCGCAGCTGGTCAGCCATGATGACTGGCTCCCCGATGAATTCGCCCAGCCTGACCCCGAGCGCTACCAGCAGTTTTTGCTACATGCCGATTCGCGCCAGCGCTTCAGCATCGTCAGTTTTGTATGGGGGCCGGGGCAACGTACGCCGATTCATGACCATCGTGTGTGGGGGCTGATCGGTATGTTGCGCGGTTCCGAGTTTTCCCAGGGGTTTGAGCGCGCTCCCGACGGCAGCCTGGTTGCAGAAGGCAGCCCTATTCAGTTGGTGCCTGGCCAGGTCGAAGCGGTGTCGCCCAAGGTCGGCGATATCCATCAAGTCAGCAATGCCTACAGCGACCAGGTGTCGATCAGCATTCATGTGTACGGCGCCAACATCGGCGCGGTGCGCCGTGCGGTGTACCAACCCGACGGCAGCGAGAAACAGTTTATCTCCGGTTATTCCAACGCCTTCCTCCCGAACATCTGGGATTTGTCCAAAGAAAAGAGCCCTGCCCTATGAGCACCGTATCGACCACACGCTTCGCCCAGATTCGCCAGGCCCTGCTGGACCATGAAGAAATCGCCCTGATCGACGTACGCGAAGAAGCGCCGTTTGCCGAGGCCCACCCGCTGTTCGCCGCGAATATCCCCTTGTCCAAACTGGAGCTGGAGGTGTATTCGCGCATTCCACGGCGCGACACCCAAGTCATCGTCTATGACAACGGCGAAGGCCTGGCTGAGCGCGCCGTCGAACGCCTGGTTGCGCTGGGCTATACCCAAGTCAGCCTGCTCGACGGTGGCCTCGACGGTTGGCGTCGTGCCGGTGGTGAGCTGTTTATCGATGTGAACGTGCCGAGCAAAGCCTTTGGTGAACTGGTTGAGAGCGAGCGCCATACGCCGTCCCTGGCGGCCGAAGAAGTGCAGGCCCTGCTCGACAGCCAGGCCGACGTGGTGGTACTCGACGCTCGCCGCTTCGATGAGTACCAGACCATGAGCATTCCCACGGGCATCAGCGTCCCCGGTGCCGAGCTGGTGCTACGCGCCCGAGAGCTGGCGCCCGACCCGGCCACTCGCATCATCGTCAACTGCGCCGGACGCACCCGCAGTATTATCGGCACTCAATCGCTGATCAATGCCGGCGTGGCCAACCCGGTATCGGCGCTGCGCAATGGCACCATCGGCTGGACCCTGGCCGGGCAAAAGCTCGCCCACGGCCAGTCGCGCCGTTTTGCGCCCACCTCCGAAGGGCATCGCCAAGTCGCGGCCCAGGATGCACGCCGCGTCGCCGACAAGGCTCGCGTCGGCCGAGCGGTCTTGGCTGATCTGCATCACTGGCAGCAGGAACCTGCGCGCACGACGTACCTGTTCGATGTGCGCACCCCGGAAGAATTCGAAGCCGGCCATTTGCCGGGGGCACGCTCCACGCCAGGTGGGCAACTGGTGCAGGAAACCGACCACGTTGCCAGCGTACGCGGGGCGCGGCTGGTGCTGGTGGATGACGATGGCGTGCGCGCCAATATGTCCGCCTCCTGGCTCGCTCAGTTGGGCTGGGAAGTGCATGTACTAGATGATCTGCAACCTTCGGCCTTCAGCGAAAAAGGCGCCTGGGTCGCGCCCGTACCGGCACCACCCCAGGCCGAACTGATCAGCCCCCACACCCTTGCTGACTGGCTCGACCATGGCGACACCGTGGTGCTGGATTTCACCGCCAGCGCCAACTATGTCAAACGCCATATCCCCGGTGCCTGGTGGGTCTTGCGGGCACAACTGCCTCAGGCCCTGGCCAAGGTGCCAAGCGCCCAACGCTACGTGTTGACCTGCGGCAGCAGCCAATTGGCGCGCCTGGCGGTGGCTGAAGTCGAGGCCATCACCGGCAAACAAGTATTCCTGCTGCAAAACGGCACCGCTGGCTGGATCAATGCGCAACTGCCGCTGGAAGAAGGCGAGACCCACCTGGCCTCACCGCGTATCGACCGCTATCGCCGGCCCTATGAAGGCACCGACAACCCCAAGGAAGCCATGCAGGCCTACCTGGATTGGGAGTTCGGCCTGGTGGCGCAATTGGCGCGTGACGGCACCCATGGGTTCTATGTGATCTGAGCCCCCTCACCGGGCTTTCGAAATCACATCCGTCATGTACTGATTCAAGTCGCGAAAGTCCTTAACCCCCCAAGCGAACGGCGCAATCTTTACGCCGTTCTCTCGCAAGGTTCTTGGAATCAGGTCGCCATTCGGACGAAGTATGACCGACGACACGATAACGCCCGGGTAATCCCTGAGGCGTTTCTTGAACGCGGTGGTTGTCAGGTCGGGCGTAGGAGGCTGGCTTTTATTGGCCAGCGGCCCTGTTCCCTTGATGTCTGCGCCATGGCAGATGGCGCATCTCTGTGAATAGAGGTTTTTACCATTGGCATTCTCCGCAACGGAGAGTGGAGTTTGAGCCAGTGCCAATCCCCCCAGCAAAGCGATGAATATCGTTTTCAACGTTGACGT
>NZ_JBOICG010000457.1:0-14236 GCF_050739995.1 Pseudomonas sp.
GTTTAAGTGGCGCCAGATTAACCGGCGCAACTTAACTCACCCTTAATGGCAGATTGACTCAGTAGCCGTGGTCCGTCAGCAATTGCTGCACGTTCGACGACGGGAAGCGATTGTAGAACTTCAACAGTTCAACGGCGCGATTGGTGAAGATACCGTCGACGCCAGCGTCCATGACTTTCTTGAAGTCCACCGGTTCATCCACTGTGTAGACGTGCACCAGCAGGCCCTTGTCGTGGGTCAGCTTGTTCATCTCAGGCTTGACCAGGTCCGTGTAGCTCTGGTCGCCGTGGTTGGTCAGCTCAGCCGATGGGCCGGTACCGATGGCACCGAGGCTCTTGGCTTCGTCGACCCATTTTTCGAATTCGGCAGCGTCTTTCGGCTCTTGCTTGGCGTAGTAAGCGGCCTTGGTCGGTTCGCCAGACTCAGCGAACGTCTGTGTGGATTTTGGCTCGATACTGCCGGCACCCACCCACAACAACAGGATTTTCGGGGTGTTGGGCATTTCTTTCTGCAATTCTTTCAAGCTGTCTTTTTCAAACGTCTGCAGCACCACGCGGCCTTTGCCCTGGCCGACGCCCGTGTTGCTCTTGCCCAGTTTGGAACCGGCGGAGCTCAGCCAGCCTTTGTCCAGCAGCTTGTTCTTCAGGTCGGCTTCGATACCCGGAAATTGCTTGGGCTCCTTGGTCTCGATGTACAGGCCGGGTTTGTGCTGCGGGTTGCCTTCGGCGATTTTGATGATGTCGTCCAGGCTCTGGATTTTCAGGCCGACGAAACCTGGGCGGGCGCGATCCGGGTAGGCAGCGTTGAACCAGCTGCCGGCGTCCAGGGTGCGCAACTCGGCCCAGGTGAATTCGTTGGCCGGGGCATCCTTGCGGTCTGGGAATTTGGTGGCCACGTCGGTGGTGCGTTGCAGGTTGTTGTCGTGCAGGGCGAACAGCACGCCGTCCTTGCTGCGCTGCAGGTCCATTTCCAGGTAGTCGGCGCCCAGGTCGCGTGCGACTTTGTAAGCGGCTGCGGTGGACTCAGGGGCGTCATAGGAAGCGCCACGGTGGGCGATGACAGCCGGGTACGGAATGCCTTCGTTTGTTGCCAATTCAGCCGGGCTGATCGGATCGGCAGCCTGTGCCTGGCCAAGGCCCAGCATCAGAGCGAGCAGCAAGGCACTCTTGGAAAACGTGACAGGCATATGCGAAGTCCTTTCGTGGAGGTAACTTTGAGAAGGTGTCCTTTTTAACAATTGATTGCGAAAGGCGCTATCACCAAACCGACATTAACGTGCGCACGAGCTGATTTTTGGGTTTTTTTGTGCGGCGTTGCAGTACTCTTGGCCCAAGCTGCCCCATTAGAGGGCAGCAATTTGTGCCACGCGTGTAAACCATCTTTCCAGTCCCAATGGGACTTTTCAGTGAGGTTTACCATGCGCATCACCTCCGAGCTTATCTGCCAGGCCGCCGACCAACTCCACGGTTTTGTCGGCCTGAATCGCAAGACCGGCCAATACATCGTGCGTTTCAGCGAAGATGCCTTCGGCATGGACGTCGCCGATGACGGCATTATCCCCACCGCCGAATTTGTCTGGCTGCCGGCTGCCGACCACACCATGATCTTGTCCCGCGAGCGTATTCAGTTGCTGTTGGACCAGAATATCGATGACCGCCTCAACATCACGGAGCCGCTGCGTGTGTATATGCGTCGGGTGGCGATCCCGCAGATCAGTGCGTTGCGCAGTCTGGTCAGTTAGTTTTCCACGTCCTTCAGCCATGTGAGGATCAAAGTGTATGCGAGCTTGTGTGGGAGCAGACAAGCCAGCTCCCACACTCAATCTTGGAATGCGTAGGCTCGCTCCACCTTGCACACCCGTGTGTGAAACGCCGAGTACCAGGTGGTGCGGCCTTGCTCGCGCACGGCGCGATGTTCAGCCTGCTGTTTCCAGGCCAGGATCGCCGCCTCGCTGCTCCAGTACGACACGGTGATCCCCAGGCCATCTTCCCGTGCCGACTCCACCCCCAGAAAACCCGGTTGCTCGTGTGCCAGTTCCAGCATGCGTGCGGCTGCTTGACCGTAGCCATGATCACCCTCGGTACGCAGGGAACTGAAAATCACCGCGTAGTAGGGTGGAGCAGGGGTGTTGGCGATCATCGCGACACTTCCAGGCAAGCCTGGAGCAACGCTTGCGCCAACGGCGGCGTAGTGCCCTTGAGTGCTGCCCGTTCCGGCTGGAACAAGGTGGCGACGAAAAACGGATGGTCCAGCAGCTCCACGGCGCGCAGATCTCCCGCGCTGTCATGGCCGCTGGGAATCAGGTCGCCTTCCAGCAGCGCGTCGGCAAACTCGGGGTTGATGCCATAGCGACAACGATAACCTTCGTGGATCTCCAGGGTGCCATAGGCTTCGGCGATGCGAGTGTAGGGCGCCAGGCGCACGGTGTCGGTCGCCTCCACCAAGGCACAGCTCAGGGGGGCGATGACGGCGCGTTGGGCATCGGGTGCCAGTTCACCATGTTCGGCATCTGCCCAGCCCAGTACATTGCGGGCATATTCCAGCACGGCGTGTTGAAAGCCGCCGCAGGTGCCGAGGAAAGGGCGTTTTTGCTCGCGGGCAAAGCGAATCGCCCGCAGTGCGCCGTCGGCGTCGCGGTAGGGGCTGGCGGGTACGCACCAGAAGCCGTCGAAGGCGTGCAGGTCTGTGTCGGGTGTGAGCGAGTCCGTATCGAGCCATTGCACATTAATGTTCAGGTTCAAGGCTTCGGCCGCCTGTTGCAGTGCTAGCGGAATGGCCTGGTGGGCAATCACGTCGGGGTTGTAATCGCCGATCAAGGCGAGGTGCAGGGTAGAAGTTTTCATCGTGTATGGCCCATGGCTTGTGGTGTCCTGGGGGGCACTATAGATTGGCGTTCACGCAATCAATATTGGCGTTTACCCATATGCTCAATGCGCCTGCGCACTATTCAATCGACTATCCCGATCTGTCGCTGATCCTCGCTCTGGTACGCGGTGGCACTCTCGCGCGGGCGGCAGCATTGCTGCGGGTGGATGTGTCCACGGTGTTCCGCGCCGTGCGGCGTTTGGAGGCCGCCTTGGGCCAGACGTTGTTCGAGAAAAGCCGCAGCGGTTACTTGCCGACCAGTCTGGCAAGCAACCTCGCACAACAGGCTGAACGTGCCGAACAAGCCCTGGAGGCTGCGCGCATCGGCGTGGAACAAGGCGGTGAAGTGATCAGTGGCACCGTGCGCCTGACCTGTACCGATTCGGTGTTGCAAGGTTTGTTGTTGCCGGCTCTGGCGCAATTCATGCCCGAATACCCGGCGCTGACCCTGGAGTTAAGCACCTCCAATGATTTCGCCAACCTCAGCCGGCGTGACGCGGATATCGCCCTGCGCCTGACCCGCACACCGCCGGAGCATCTGGTCGGACGCTGCCTGGGCACGGTCGTCTATCAGGTGTGCGCCAGCACCGGTTACGCGCGCCAGCACGAAGGCCGTGAATTGGCCGACCTGGCCTGGATCGCGCCGGATGACTTCCTGCCCGATCACGCCACCGTGGCCTGGCGCCGCGAACAGTTGCCGGGGGTGCGCCCCAGTTATCGTTGCAACAGCATGTTGTCGGTTGCCGAACTGGTGCGCGCCGGGTTGGGGGTTGCGGCGCTGCCGGATTTTCTATTGGAAGATGGCCTGCAACCTATCGGCCCCGTATTGGCGGGACGTGACACGGCGCTGTGGCTGCTGACACGCCCGGATTGCCGGGCGCTGCGTTCAGTGGTGACGTTGTTTGATGAGTTGGGGCGGCATGTACGCTGGCCGCGGCGTTAGGTTTTTCGCACAAACTGCTCATGCATTTCGCTCGTCAGGGTTTCGATACGCTCGGTCAGTTGCTTGGTCATTTCCGTCAGCCGGGTGTTTTGTTCCAGCAGTTCCAGCAGCTGTTTGGTGGTCTGCGCGGCCTGGGCTTGGCGTTCGGTGTTGGCAATGGCCAAGGCTTCGCGGTGTTGTGCGTCGGCGTCGGACTGGGCTTTGTCCCGTGCAGCCTGGCGCGTCTGGGCCAGCAGGATCAGCGGTGCGGCATAGGCTGACTGCAGGCTGAAGGCCAGGTTGAGCAGGATGAACGGGTACACGTCGAAGTGGGTGACGCCGGTCATGTTCAGCACCACCCACAACACCACGATTGCAGTTTGCGCACCGAGAAAGGTCGGCGTGCCAAAGAACCGCGCAAAGGCTTCGGCCTTGAGGGCGAAGGTGTCGTTGCCGAAGGTGGGTGCCAGGTGGGCGTGGCCTCGGTGGAAGCGCAGGTGATCGACGGGGGCGTCTTCTGGTTTGTCTGGGGTCATGGCAGGCTCGAATCCTTAGCGTGAAGACAGTCAGCACTATAGACCGAGCCCCCGACCAGGCACATGAAGAACGGGTCAGTTGTGACCGCGCTCATTGGCGAATGCACTCACGGCCTGCACCGCTTCACCGGTGCCCTCGCGGATCTGCAGGATCACCGTACCGGCCTGGTTGGCCAGTTCCACGCCCAGAGCGGCACGGTCGCGGGTGGCGTCCATGCTGTCGATGGCTTGGCGGGTTTCTTCCTGAATCATGGCGATCATGCTGGAGATCTCTGCCGTTGAGCCGCTGGTGCGTGCTGCCAGTTGTCGCACTTCATCGGCCACCACGGCGAAACCCCGGCCTTGCTCACCGGCGCGCGCGGCTTCGATGGCGGCGTTGAGGGCCAGCAGGTTGGTCTGATCGGCGATGCCGCGAATGGTGTTGACGATGGCGGTGATCTGTTGCGAACGCTCGCCGAGCTTGGCGATCAGTTGCGAGGAGGCATCAATGTCCACGGCAATTTCACGCATGCCCGTGGCGGTTTTCTGAATCACCTCGGCACCTTTTTCCGCCATGTCCTGGGTGTTCAGGGACAGGTGATAGGCCTGTGCCGCGCTTTGCGCATCGGCAGCATGTTGTTCTACGCGGGCTGTCACGTCCGAGGCGAACTTGACCACTTTGCACAAGCGCCCGCTGGCGTCATACACCGGGTTGTAGTTGGCTTCCAGCCACAGGGTCTGGCCGTGTTTATCGATGCGTTCGAACAGACCGTTGAACAGTTCGCCCTGGTTCAAACGTTTCCAGAACTCGCTGTATGCCGTGCTGTTGGCCAACTCCGGTTTGCAGAACAGGCGGTGATGCTTGCCCTGGATTTGCGCCAGGCTGTAGCCCATGCGCTGCAGGAAATTCGCATTGGCGGTGATGATGGTGCCGTCGAGGTTGAACTCAATCATCGCCATGGCGCGATCGATGGCTTCCAGCTTGGCGTTGGCTTCGCTCTCGGCTTGCAGGCGCGGGGTGACGTCCATGGCGTACTTCACCACTTTGATCACGGTGCCAGTTTCATCGCACACCGGGTTGTAACTGGCCTCCAGCCACACCGACTGCCCGCTGCCGCTCACCCGTTCAAAGGTGCCGGACTTGAATTGGCCGTTGCGCAGTTGCGTCCACAGCTGATGGTATTCGGCGCTGCGGGCAAACGCCGGTGTGCAGAACATCCGATGGGGCTGGCCCAGGACCTGTTCGGCGCGGTAGCCCATGGTTTTGAGGAAGTTATCGTTGACCCGCAGTACGTTGCCTTGCAGGTCGAATTCGATGACTGCCATGGAACGCTCGATGGCGTCCAGCAGGCTGGTTTGCTGGGCATTGGTGTGTTGCAGGGTACTGATGGCTTTTTTATGGGCGTTGAATAGCATGTTGGGGGGCTCGGGCAAGCATGCGTATGAGGTATCCATGTATATGCGCCTGACCCCGTAGGGCACAGAGCCTTACGGTTGACTTGCTCATTGCCAGCTTCCTGGTGCTGACAGAGGGGGTGGAACAACGGTTTCAGAGTCGTCAGCGTGCCAAGAAGTTCGCCCCGGGAGCAGGACCATTATTGGGCAGCCGACCAGTGGCGGCATTATGCTATTGCGGCAGTGGGGCGGCAGAAGATTCAGACGAGTAGTTGTAGGACAAATCAGGCGGAATGAGCGATCACGTAATCGCTGACCTTGACCTTGTTGCGTCCGGTGTCCTTGGCCGCGTACAGCGCACGGTCTGCGGCGTTGAGCCACATCACGGCATCGCTGAAGACGGGTTGGAAGTCCGCCAGGCCGATGCTTAGGCTCACGCGTAATTCGGGGATCTGCGGGTTGCGATAGTTACTGAAGGTTTCGCGCAATCGCTCCATCACCAGCGCTGCTTCTTGTAGGGGCATTTGCGGAAGGATCACACAGAACTCATCGCCGCCGTAACGTCCTGCCAGGTCGTTTTCCCGCAGGTGCTGGCGCAATAGCTGGCTCAGTTGGTGTAGCACCGCGTCACCGACGATATGCCCGTGGGTGTCGTTGATTTGCTTGAAGTGATCGATATCGATCAGTGCGATGGTGGCTTGGCCTTGTTGCTGCTGGCACTTATGGAACTTGAGGTTGAGCAGGTCTTTCCACGACCCATGGTTGAGCAGGCCGGTCAGGCTGTCGATGCGGCTCAGGGCGCTGAGGGTGCGTTTGTGCTCGGACAGTTTGATCGCCAACTGGTAGCAGACCATGCCGATGGCCATCGGGTAGAGGGTCAGCATCGGCAGGCAGGTGTAAACCTGGACGGGGCTGACGTACGGGTTGAACGTGATCCCAAACAACCACCACGCCACGGCGATACCGCCTGCTTGCGCCACCAGCCCACGCAGGAACAAGCGCTTGCCACCCGCGGCGACGTTGTTCATGGTCATCATCGACAGAATGGTCACGGCCGTCAGTGGCGTGAATTGGGTGGCTGCAGCCCAGAAGCCACCGAGCAGCGAGTCATAGAGCAGGTTGCGTTGTTCGGCCTGATAGGGAAAAGGCGAGCGGGTTGAAAGCAGGTACGCCACATGCGCCCAGGCATAACCGTTGAACAACAGCAAAGCCCAAACCCAGCCGGGCATCGATAAGGGGGACAACCCACCCATTACGCTGATGCAGCCGATACCCAGGCCGATGATCCTTGGCTTGTAGATACGCCTGGCAAATGAAAGCCCTTTGCCTCGTCTGTTTTCCATAGTGTCCTGGGTCAACTCTTTTTTGCAGGTACGGCAGTAAGCGTCAGCGGGTAGAACCGTTGATCGGATAATGGGTGTGAATATTGTCAGTTATTCGCGTGGGAATAATCAGTGTCCTTCCAGGCCATTTGTGCAAGGGGGCGGGCGAATACGCTAAAAGCGACCTGGAATGTCGTTCCCGCAACAGGTTCAGTGCTGGTGAGGGGCGTGGATTTCGTAACCTGCCAGGAACAAGTCAATGGCAGATTCGATAACACCGGCCTGGGCGGCAGCGTCGAGGATAGGTTGGCCGAGGGTGATCTGCGGCCAGAATGCAAAGGCCTTGAGCAGGCTCTGGATCTGGTGGGCCGCGAAAGCCGGGTCGGTGCAGGACAGACGACCATCGTCCCGGGCTGCGCGCACCCACTGGGTAAAGCCTTCTTCGCGTTCGCTAAGACGGTTGACCATGTCCTGCGCACGTTCCGGGGAGTGGATGGTGGCTGCAATGGCGACACGGGCCAGGTCGAGGAAGTTGGCGTCCGACATCATCCTCATCTTGGCTTCCAGCAGCCCGCGCAATTGATCGCGCAAGGGGCGGTCGCTGGCGTAGCTCACATCGAGTTGGGCAACGGTGCTGGCCCAGAGTTGGTGGAGGATTTCTGCGAACAACTCTTCCTTGCTGGGGAAATGGTTGTACACCGTGCGCTTGGAAACACCGGCGGTGGCGGCGATCTTGTCCATGCTGGTGACCTCAAAGCCATTTGCCCGGAATTCGGTGATGGCAGCCGCTACGATGGCTTCGCGTTTGCGGTCGGTGAGGCGCTGAGGGGCAGTCATGGATGGCATTCGGCTCTGAAAGGAAAATTACACTCGGTAGTTTACTTGTTCCGGGTTTTGTTGCAATGTAGAAACTACACTGTGCAGTGTAATTAGTGAGCGGACCCCAGGAGTCACTCTGCAATGGCCACGATTTCAACCCGACTCGACCCGGCGCCAGCGGCGCTCAAGCCTGCCGAGCAGGACCAAGGACACTTCAGCAACGACGCCCCTGTCCAACAGGGTGGGTTTGGCAAGACGTTGCGTATCTTCTGGAACATGCTGTTCAACAAACCGCGCAGTACACGCCCTGTAGGAGCGATCCCGGTGCAGCCGCTGACCCGCGAGCAACTGTTGGCCGCCCCAGACCACAGTGTATTTCGCCTGGGGCATTCCACCGTACTGCTGAAAATGCGCGGTAAATTCTGGGTGACCGACCCGGTGTTTGCCGAGCGGGCCTCACCGTTCAGTTGGGCCGGCCCCAAGCGTTTCCACCAGCCTCCTATCAGCCTCGAAGAGCTGCCGCCCTTGGAAGCGGTGATTCTTTCCCACAATCACTACGACCATTTGGACCATAAGGCGGTCGTGCAACTGGCTGACAAGACGCGATACTTCCTGGCGCCACTGGGCGTAGGGGACATCCTGATCAAATGGGGCGTAGACGCCAGCAAAGTCCGTCAGCTGGATTGGTGGCAGGGCACCGAGGTGGATGGCATTCGTTTTGTTGCAACGCCTGCGCAACACTTTTCCGGGCGTGGTCTGTTCGATGCCAACCAGACGCTGTGGTGCTCCTGGGTCATGATTGATGGTGTGCGGCGAATCTTTTTCAGCGGTGACACCGGCTATTTCGAAGGCTTCAAGCGTATCGGCGAGCAGTACGGTCCGTTCGACCTGACGCTGATGGAAACCGGTGCCTACAACGTCGACTGGCCTCATGTGCACATGCAGCCGGAGCAAACCCTGCAAGCGCACATCGATCTCAAGGGCCGCTGGCTGCTACCCATCCATAATGGCACTTTTGATCTGGCATTCCATGCCTGGCACGAACCGTTCGACCGCATCATGGCCCTGGCCTGGGAGCGCAACGTGTCGATCACTACGCCAGCGATGGGACAGGCGTTCAACTTGAACCAGCCCGAGCGTGGACACGCGTGGTGGTTGGAGGTGGAAACCCAAGGTGCTGAAGAGCCGCTGGTAAGTTGACCTCGTAGGCATCGGAAAAAGGAGTTTTCAGGGTGTTTCAGCACTGCGACAGAGGCAGGAAGAGGGTGCGATGATCCCCGGAACATAATTGTTCGGAGGGCGCTCTGATGGAAGACAAGTGTAGGAAAATTTGGTCGCAGGGGATGCCTTGCCGGCCGGGTCAGCTGTTGCCATCGTCCGCAGAACCCTGTGCATTGCCCCCGACATCACTCAGCCCTCCCACCGATAGCGTGAGCCCACGCGGTATTGCCTTCGACGTTGATACCCACCCTCACGGACAGCCAGGAGGCGGCTTGCTCATTCCTGGGTACAACGCGCCGGGGGTTCCCATCAAGCCCCTGCGTGACCCTTCGTTATCACTGATTGCCTTGAGTGGGGTCGAGCCCGAGGGGCCAGTGATGGTCGAGGTGCCCCTGGTGCAGAACAACAGCTCGTTCACTACTGTCCAGTCGTTGCCAGGGTGGCGTGTCGGCTTCGCCAATTGGTATGTCCGTGGTGGCGACCATGAACCGATTGAACACAGCGCAGCGTTCATGCACGCCCTGAAAGTCCTGCGCAGGGTGGGCGTGCAACTGGTGCCGGTGGCCGCACAACGCACGGATGACGCGGTTCAATTTTCCTTGCACACCCGTAATGAAATCGACGACCACGCGTTGGCGTATCGTCTCGATGCACTGGTGTCTGACAGCCACAGCACGGCTTTTCATGCCGCTTGCTGGAGTGGCTATCCACGCCTGGAAGAGCCGCTCGAAGGGGGCGGCAGGCTATATTTCTACGGCTCGCGCTGGTCGCGGGATTCGCTGAGGGCATTGGTACAGGGCTACAGGAATAACGTTGCTTGCCTCGCTGCCGGCGCAGGGAAAACTACCTTTAGCGTTGAATAGTCTTACGCTTTGAACGGGCTGGAGCTTGCTGCTGGGAAGGAGGGGCGGTTTTTAGAATGGCGTATGGATCAACGCTGATTCGTCGTCATTTCTTACCCTTCCCAGGAGGTGTTTCATGTTTGGAATTGGTCATGGTGCAAGTGTGTTTGTTAATTACGTTGCGTCGGTTGTATCAGCGCAAATTCCGAGGGCAGCTTCGAACGCTGTTCCGGCTGGAGTGGAGTACGCCACAGTCCAGCAACTGGGCGAGCAAATGGCCAGGCCAGGGGGCTTCTCCTCAGCGGATCTGGTCAGTTACCTGCAGGCGCGCATCCGCACGTTGGACCCCGCGTTGAATTCGGTGATTGAGCTCAACCCCAAGGCTCTGGAAGCGGCCCGCGAGCTGGATCGCGAGCGCGCCAGCGGCAAAGTACGGGGGCCGCTGCATGGCATTCCCATTTTGGTCAAGGACATCGTGGAAGTCGAAGGCATGCAAGCCAGTGCAGGGGCATTCGGTCTGGTTGGGACTCCCGCCAGCAAGAACGCCCCCATCATCCAACGCTTGATCGACCAGGGTGCGGTGGTTCTGGGGACCACCAACCTGACTGAAATGGCCGGCTTTCGTGGCGGCCCCGATGGCTATAGCAGCCGAGGCGGGCAAACCCGCAACCCCCATGATTCGAATGCGGATGTCGGAGGTTCGAGCTCCGGTTCGGCCGCGGCAGTCGCAGCAGGGCTGGCGCCCTTGGCTGTGGGGACAGAGACCAACGGATCAATCATCGTGCCAGCGGCATTCAATGGTGTGGTCGGGCTCAAGCCTAGTGTTGGTTTATTGAATCGCGATGGCATCATCCCCGCCAGCCAGAGGCAAGACACTCCCGGTCCGATGGCCCGTACGGTATTTGATGCCGCGCTGATGCTCAACGCCATGGCAGGCAACGACCCTCAGGCGCCTACCAGTGCAGGAGCTGTGGATTACACCAAATTGTTGGTGCCAGGGGCCTTGAAGGGCAAGCGTATCGGTTACCCCACGAGCTTTTCCAAGGATGGTGAAACCCTACCGGTCGATAACAGCGAGCAGTTCAACAAGACACTGGAGGTACTGCGCAAGCAAGGCGCGGTTCTGGTTCCATTCAACATGCGTCTGGCAGACGCTTCACGCTACGACGAATTGCTGCTTTCCGATGTGAAGGAAGAACTGAATGGCTATTTGAGCAATCGCCAAGGATTGCCGGTCAAGTCGATTAAAGAACTGATCGAATTCAACGAAAAGCGTGATGGGACGGAAACGGAACATCAACCGGTCCTCAAGGACATCGACGCTTCCACCCTCACGGCTGAACAAAGCCAAACGCAATGGGACGAGCTTATCCGGGATTTTCGCGGTACGGTCGACGACCCCATCAAAGAGCATAAGCTGGACGCCATCGTGTCGGATTTCGACACCAACAGTTACTTTGGCGTTGCCGCCGCCGGCTACCCGGGGATCACGGTGCCGTCCGGAGCGACCGAGGGCGGCCTGCCGACCAGCGCCTACTTTTTTGGCTCGGGTGGCTCTGAAGCTCAACTGCTGGCTGTGGCGTATGGCTATGAGCAGGGTGCCCAGGCCGTCATCAAGCCCAAGCTTTCAACACCTCATGCACTCGCCAATCCATAGCGTGCAGCGGGTTCGGCAGTTGCTGTGTCGTATTGGCGCACACTCATTCCCCACCCTGGCGCAAACCCCGGGAAAAACACCAGCCCTTCGGCCTCCAGTCGGAAGGCCAGGGCCAGTCGGGTGTCATCACCCGCGTCGCCCTGGTTTTCAAACTGTTGAAGCGCTTGCACTGTCACACCCGCCAGGCGAGCCAGTTTTTCCTGGCTCCAGCCCAGCATGGCACGGGCTTGCACGCTGTGTTGGGTGGTGAATTGGTGCAGTACGATCTGCTGTTCTACGAAAGAGCTCAGTGCCAAAGAGGACATGGGGTTTCTCCAGAATTTGACGGTGAAGGCAAACTATACTGGTTTTTTGTACAGTTGTTTATGCCGTTCATCGACTGGATACCTATACAGCCCCTATTCCAATCCGGACGCCTCCCTGATGATCAGATGATCCAAGTTCTCGATATTCGCGCTGAACACCCCGAACGTCTGCTCGGGGTTCTTCTTGCTGGGCACCTGTTTCAGCGCCGGTGTCACCCCGTAGAAGAAGCAATACAACGCTCGCTCACTGTCCACTGCCGCCTTGATCTGCTCTAGAAACGCCTTGCGCTTGCGGTAGTTCTCGATGAGCTTTTTACTCAGGTACACATTGACCGAGTAAGGCTTTTTGTCGAGCCATACTTTCTTTTCGAAGTCGATGCGAAAGCTGTTGGTGTAGTCCTTGATCTCTTTGATTTTGCCCCAGTAAATCAGGCCCTTGTTGTCTTGCAGGTATTCGATTTTCTTGAAAAACGTCCAATAGGTCGCCGTGTGCTCGCCGATTTTCAAAGGCATGGACTTGAGTTTGTCCTTGTCGTCGATATTCGACACGTAGCATTCCACTGGGTGGGCGAATACGCTGGTTTTGTCCGGGGTTGTGTCGCTTGCGCTGTAAGAGGAGCTGGCCCCAGTTGAGGGGGCCTTCGTTGGATCGTGAGGGACACTTCCGTCAATGCCCACCAGCGGTTTTTTACGTTCGTACTGACGCCGCGTCAGTACAAATTCCGACGGGAAGTTTTCCTCCCGCTCATCGTCATTTTCTCCTGTCGACGCCTTGTGGGTGCTGGCATAGCGGCAGCCCTCGATATGCCGGGTACTGGTTTTGTTTTTGAAGTGTGGCGTGCGCTGATAGTTGACGTTTTTCGCGTTGAAAGTGCTCAGCGAATTACCCGTATCGAATGCTCGACGGCATTCGTCGTTAGGGCACAGGAAGCTGTCCTTGTCGGAATCGAAGCCGGTGGTCTCGTCGAAATTCAGGTCTCGTACGTCGTAGATCGACAGCTTGTCGTCGAGACTCAGGCTGTAGGCCGTGTCGAATTTCATGGGGCTCGGGTCCGTGAGAAGTTTGGCTATTAATAGTCGGATCTTACGCAAATATCAGCAAGAACCTGTAACCCGCCGCCCACTCAAGAAGCACAAGCTGCCACCGATGGCTGTCAGTGCGCCGAGGGCGTAGAACATGCTGGTTGGTGCTGCATTGATCAGCAGATACCCACAGATTACCGGGCTCATCGCTCCGCCAAACGCTGCCAGGTTCTGCGCGCCGTAGTAACTGCCGCGTAGCGCATCGGGGGCGATGGTGTCGATAAACAGGAATTCCGACGGGTAGATGATCATCTCGCCCAGGGTGAGTACGAACATCGCCAGGCACCAAGTGAGCAGGCTGTCTGCCAGGCTGAAGCCGATCAAGCCGCAGATAAACAGCAAGCTGCCCAGCACAATCCAGTAGCGCAGTTGCTCACGCTTTAGAAAACGGCCGATCTGGTACTGCATCAGGATCACCGTGATGGCATTGCACGCCAGCACGGCAGACAGAATTTTCAGTGCTTCGGCGGGCTTGTAGGCCACCAGCAAAAACTGCGACAGATAAAGCGTATAACGCCCGTGGACAATGGTGCTCAACAGACTACCGCTGGTGAACAGGATCAGCGTGCGATCGCTGCGCAAAGTGCGCAGCGTAGTGATAAAGCTCAAGGGCTTGTTGCTGTCATCCCGTTGGGTTGGCGGGATGCCGATCATCAGGAACAGACTGCCGAACGCAATGGCACTGGCAATCAGGAACGGTGCCAGCTGCATGTGACCGGCAATCACCACACCGAGCATCGGGCCGGTGGCGTAGCCAACGTTGGTCAGGGTGTAGCGCAGGGAAAACACCTTGGCGCGGTCACCCACCGGCAGGTTTTCGCTGATGATGGCCTTGGAGCCGATCAGGAACAGTGCCGACGCGGCTTCGGTGATCACTAGGGTCAAGGTGGTGAGGTAGAGATTGCTGGCAAACGTCAGCAACAGAAAACCGATGGAGCTGGAGAGCATGGCCAGGATCAACAGCTTGCGCTTTTCCAGGCGGTCGATGATGTAACCGCCGTACAGGCCCAGCAACGTGGCGATAAACACGGCGATACCCATCAGCAAGCCGATGTCCTGCTGGTTGAGGCCCAAGCGCGTGCTGAGCAGCAAGGCCAGCAAAGGGCTGGTCATGGCGCGGCTGACCACGATGGTCACCGAGCAGATCATCAGGCGGCGGATTACCAGGGAGTAGGTGGCCACGGTGGGGCAGATGTCCTTGTTATTACTCTTGAACGACGAAAGTCCAGTGTGGGAGGGGGCTTGCCCCCGATGGCGGTGATTCAGTCACCAGATGCTTGGCTGATACAC
>NZ_JBOICG010000458.1:0-6845 GCF_050739995.1 Pseudomonas sp.
CGTCTGCACTGGGCGCGGCAGGTTATCCAGCACCGTACGCCAGAACGCCTGGGACGCTTCATCCTGGTCATAGAAACGCACCAGCCAATTGCTCTCACCGCTGCACAGCACCTGGGAGGCGATGGCACGGCCGATGCCTTTGCGGCGGTAGCGCTTGAGAATGAACAGGTCGGCCAGTTCCAGGGCGTCGATGCCCGGCAGCTCACTGCCTTCGATCAACAGGAAACCGGCAATGTAGCCCTCTACCAGCAACAGGTTGGCGCTCCACTGCGGGTCTTGCCAGTAACGGGCCAGGTGTTCGTCGTGGATGTAGAAACGGCCATCGACTTCGACATCTTCCTGTTCCCAGTCAGAGGACTCGTAGGCGTAGTACTGATAGAGATTGCGGATCAACTCGGCGTCTTCAGGGCCGGTCTGGATCAATTCGACGGTGGTTTCAGGCATGGGGTTCTCAGTGAAAAAACGCAGGGCGCCATTGTTCACAAAACCCTGAGACAGGCCAATACATTGTCCAACCTTTCTGTTTGCTGAACCGGTTGCGTATTTATCCTGCCCTAGCCAAAATCCTGAAACATTTAGAATAAACTTTGTCTGCTCCCCTCCTTTTCTTCAAGGAAATCTATCTTGACAAACGTCTGTACCGCCGGCTTGGATGTGGGTTTCGCCTCCCTGGATTACCTGCAGATCTTCATCCTGGGTGTGATCCAGGGCATCACCGAACTCTTGCCAGTGTCGTCTACCGCCCACATGCGTGTAGTACCTGCCCTGCTGGGCTGGCAAGACCCCGGCTCGGCGTTCTCTGCGGCGATGCAGTTGGCGGCGCTGGCTGCGGTGGTCAGTTACTTCTGGCGCGATGTCCGCCAGGTGACCACCGGCAGCATCAGCGCGGTACGCCGAGGTGACTACAGTGACCGCTGGTTCAAGCTGGCGGTAGCGATCGTGCTGGCGACCATCCCGATTGGCATCGCTGGCCTGGCGCTGTCTTCCACCCTGAACGCCTGCAACTCGCCGTTGCGCGGCCTGATGGTGATCGGTATTTCCTGCGTGGTGATGGCTGTGTTGTTGGCGCTGGCCGAAGTACGCGCCCGCCATACCCGGGAAGTCAGCGAAATGCGCCTGCGTGATGCGTTGATCGTCGGTGTTGCGCAGATTGGCGCATTGATTCCGGGCGTCTCGCGTTCGGGCTCCACCCTGACCGCCGCACTGTTCCTCAACTTCAAGCGTGAAGAAGCCGCACGCTTTTCCTTCCTGTTGGGCCTGCCGGCCATCGCCCTCGCCGGTTTGAAAGAACTGTGGGTGCTGCTGCATGCCGAGATGCCGGCCCATGCCTGGTCACACCTGATCTTCGGCCTGGTGGTTGCCAGTGTGTCGGCGTTCTTTGCGATCTGGGGCCTGATGAAGTTCCTGGAGCGGTTCTCCACCTGGCCGTTCGTGATCTACCGCGCGCTGTTGGGTGTGTTCCTGATTGTGGCGGTCAGTACTGGACTGCTGAGCTGACCGGGCGCAGGGATGTTCATCTGATAGAGTTCAGTGATCACAGCATGGCGATCACTGAACATGTCTTTCGTAAAGCGCGTCCAATACAAAGAAATCTCACGTCCCAATCAACGCAGTTTTGAGCCGGATCGCTGGAGTGCGCAAATCGACCTCGATGCCGCTGACGCCGCGGATAAGAGCCTACACCAGGCAGGTCTATGGTTTTATCGGGCGTTCGGCGAATTGCGCAAACAGCTCAGCTTCGCTGCAGATAAACAGATCACCAAGAAGACCAAACTCCTGGCGTTCATCACGCATGCCAACCTCAATGCCATGATGTATGAGGACGCCACGCGAGAGATTCGCGAAAAAAACACGGACACTGACCCGGCCCGACTGGCCATGCATCAGATAGTGCCGAAGTTCTCAGACCGCCACGGTACGCAGCACTCCCTAGATGAAGTTGCCCAAGCGGATATTGATGGGCTGCAACTGCCTATCCAAATGGTGCTGGCAGAAAAAACCGACACCAGCGAACCGGACATTGACACCGCCCACTTCCATCTCAAGCGTGTTGAGCACGACTATCAACTAGGCGCGCTTTATGGGGTACTTGAAGAACATTGGGAAGACTGTCTTTGGAACGATTACAGGATAACGATTGATTCCAAGGTCTTCCTCACGCCGGGGAACCCGCACTTCGCGGCCTGGAAAGTCATCAGCCAGTTTCGGCGCAATATCCTGACGCATTCGACCACCACCGCGCGGATCTTCAACTTTCACAAGCAATACCCTCACAAGACGCACAACGAATTGGGTATTCCGCGCCCTATCAGCAAAGTCACGAAAGTTCAGGGGATCACCCATTACCACTTGGCCGACGATATCGCGGTTGAGCGCTCGGCCGCCGCGACCTACCTGCTCATTCATGAGGCCATGGAACCTTATTACACAGGGTATTCGACATACCAGGCGCCCCACCTGAGCAGCGCCAGCATCAACGACGTGGTCAAGTGCTGGGCAGTTCTGTGCAGTTTGGCGCGTTGCCTGCTGGACACCCCCCAAGCACCTCCGACAGTGACGATGGATGAGCCATTATTGGTGCATGTCGCCGCACCGATGGTGGATAAGCCCGCGCTGATCAATGCCGTCTGCGATTCGCTGGGTGTCAGCCGCGAGCGTAGTCAGGCACTGATTGATTTTCTAACCTTTGATCACGCCGACAAGTCGGACACCGGAAAGAATGAGCTATGGACTCAACCGCTGATCCCATACAGCGATGACAAACTGCTCATTCTGTTCACGCCGCTTCTTTGGGGCACCACCCAACGCAATGTAAATATCTGGCTACGCCAAATGGGAGCCGACCTGGCTGCACGCGGCAATTCATTTGAAATCCATGTGCGTCATACGTTGACCCACTTCACACACTCCTCACCCCTGAAGAAATACACTCGCGTAATGCCGCATGCCTTCAAGTTCAATTTGCCGGCAGCAGGCACGCCCCCGTACGAGGATATTGACCTTCTCTTACTGATGGGGAATACCCTCGTGGTAGGCGAAATAAAGTGTTTTCTGCCACCTGCCGACACACTGAGCACTTTCAAGCATCGCGACAAGGTCATCGATGCCTGCGACCAGTTGGCTAGGAAAATTGGCCACATTCGCAAGTACGAGAAGTCATTCAGAAAACAGTGCCTGAAGGCCAACTTCCCGCTTCCCGCCAAACTCTCGATCCAGCCCTTAGTGATGCTTAACGGGCCGGCTCACTGCGGGATCCCTTATAACGGCATACCGATTGTGGATACCTACATTCTGTCGGCCTTCCTCACTGGTGTTGTGAGACAAAACATTACCGCGAGTGCCGAAGAGGGCGTGATCTCCGAGGAACACATTCATCTCTATGTTGACTTGGCTGGCGCTGAATCGAATCTTGCCGACTACCTATCGGCACCGCCGCAACTGGCTTACATAAAAGATGGGCTCACCGTGCAGAACTCCAGTCGAAAACACATTGCCCGTAATATCGAGGAGATCTGCTACAGGTATTTCGAGATTGTCTTATAACTCGCTACTTCGGTCGGCCAGCTCTTCGAGCAGGTCGGCTGAGGGCACGAAAAACAGGCCGCCGGTGACGGCGGTGCTGAAGTCCAGCAAACGGTCGTAATTACCCACGGGACGACCGACGAACATGTTTTCCAGCATCAGTTCCAGTGGCTGCGGCGAGCGTGCATAGCCGATGAAGTACGTGCCGAATTCCCCGGCACCCGGGCGACCGAAGGGCATGTTATCGCGCAGGATCTTCACTTCTTCGCCGTTCTCGTCAGTGATCACGGTCAACGCGCTATGGGAGTTGGTGGGCTTGGTCTCGTCATCCAGCTCGATGTCCGACAGCTTGGTACGCCCGATCACCTTCTCCTGGGCTTCCACCGTCAGGCCATTCCAGGCCGCCATGTTGTGCAGGTATTTCTGCACCAACACGTAGCTGCCGCCGCTGAAATCCGGGTCTTCGTCGCCAACAATCGTGAACGCCTCGGCCTTGCGCCCCACCGGGTTTTCGGTGCCGTCGACAAACCCGATGATGCTGCGCATATCGAAGTAGCGGAAACCCTGGACCTCATCCACCACTTTCACGCTGTCGCCCAGGGCCGCGATCAGTTGGGTGGCGAGTTCGAAGCACAGGTCCATCTGGTCGGCGCGGATATGCAGCAGGATATCGCCCGGCGTGGACACCGCCTTGCGCCCTTCCACACCGAACTCGCGAAACGGATGCAGGGCCGCCGGGCGCGGCGCGCCGAAGAGCCGGTCCCACGCCTGCGAGCCAAACCCGCACACACACGAGAGATTACCCGACGGCACACGCTTGCCCACCGAGCGCACCAGGCCGGCGATGTCGGCACACCAGGCACGCACCGTGTCGACATTGCCGGGTGCCAGGGTGGCGACCATGAAGATCGCGCTGCTGGTGATCGGGTGGCAAACGGACTGCGGCTCTAGGGGCGGCTGTACAGGGCAGGTCTTCATGATGGTGATCCACAGGCTAAGGATGGAGTGAACCCGCGCAGATTAGCAGATCATGTCTGACTTTTAGTCCAGATCACTCGCATCATGCCGCTCAGGCAACTGCTCGGCAGGCTCGCCCGAAACCCGATTCACCCGCCGCCCGCGCTGCACCGCAGGCCGCGCCTCAATGGCGTCAGCCCAGCGCTGCACATGCTTGTACTCATGCACCGACAAAAATTCTGCCGCGCCATATAACCGCCCTTTGACCAAACCACCGTACCAAGGCCAGATCGCAATGTCGGCGATGGTGTACTCATCGCCGGCAATGTACTCGCTCACCGCCAGACGCTGATCCAACACATCCAGCTGACGCTTGGTTTCCATGGCAAACCGGTTAATCGCATATTCCATCTTGCTCGGCGCATACGCATAGAAGTGCCCGAAGCCACCCCCCAGATAAGGCGCACTGCCCATCTGCCAAAACAACCACGACAGGCATTCCGCCCGGGCCGCAGGCTCAGTGGGGAAAAACGCGCCGAACTTCTCCGCCAGGTACTGCAGGATCGCCCCCGACTCAAACACCCGGATCGGCGTAGCACCACTGCGATCCATCAAGGCCGGGATCTTGGAGTTCGGATTGACCGCCACGAAGCCGCTGCCGAACTGGTCGCCGTCGCCGATCTTGATCAGCCACGCGTCGTATTCGGCGCCGGCATGCCCCAAGGCCAACAGTTCCTCCAGCAGGATCGTGACCTTCTGCCCATTGGGCGTGGCCAGGGAATACAGCTGCAACGGGTGCTTGCCTACCGGCAGCTCCTTATCGTGGGTGGCACCGGCGATGGGCCGGTTGATGCTGGCAAAAGTGCCGCCATTTTCGGTGTCCCAGGTCCAGACTTTCGCAGGTACGTAATCGGTCATGCTGAGTGCTCCAGAGGCGCTTGCGATCAACGAAGCGCTCCAGACTAAACCAAAGGCTGATGGTTCGTCACACAGTGAATGCCGCCACCACCCGCCGCGATCGCGTCGATATTGAGCTGCACCACCTTGCGGTTCGGGTAGAGCCGCGACAGCAGGTCCAAGGCCTTGCGATCCGCCACCGGATCTCCGAACTCAGGCGCGATCACTGCGCCGTTGATCACGAAATAATTGATGTAGCCGGCGGCGAAGTCGTCGTTGCCTCGGCTGAATTTGCTTTTGCGCGGGTTCAGCGGCGGCGACACCGTGTGCACCTGCAACGGGCGACCGTCGGCGTCGGTGGCGCTCTTGAGGATTTCAAGATGCGCCAGTGTGACCTTGTGGTCGTAGGACTCAGGGTCGGTGTCGAGGTTGGCGAGCACCACGCCGGGAGACACAAAGCGCGCATAGAAGTCGACGTGGGCGTCGGTGATGTCTTTGCCCCTGATGCCCGGCAGCCAAATGATCTTGCGCAGGCCCAGGCGCTCCTTGAGCTCGGCTTCGACGTCGGCCTTGCTCCAATCCGGGTTGCGGTTACGGTTGATCCAACTACTTTCGGTCATGATGCCGGTGCCCAGACCGTCGACCTCGATGCCACCGCCCTCGCCCACCAGCTCGCTGCGAATATGGCGGGCACCGGTTTCTTCGGCGATCTGCTCGGCCAGCAAGGCGTCCTCGGCGTGCTGCTGTTTATTGCCCCAGCCGTTGAAGTTGAAGTCCACCGCACCCTGGCCGCCCGTGCCGTCGATAACGAAATTGGCGCCGGTGTCGCGCATCCAGATATCGTCCAGCTCGGTTTCCACAAACGTGATATTGCGCGTGCCACAGTGCTGCTCGGCCAGGGCGCGCTCGTCTTCGCGGCAGAACACCGTGACCGGTTCGTACTCGGCAATCGCCCGGGCGATCCGGCCCAGGGCGGCTTGAACGTCGGCGGTAAAGTCTTCCCAGATGGCGTCCTGGGCACCAAAGGCGATAAACGCCTGGCGGTGTCTTTCGCCCTCGTCGGGCATGTAGAAACGGCCTTTGACGGCGGCGCGTACGTGGGTGGTGAGCATTGTCATGGCGCAGACCACACTGGCTTGTTTGAGGAAGGTTCGACGGGTTGGCATATCAGTCTCTGAGTACGGTGTTGAATTGAAATAGCGCCCACTACGGCGAACGGGGCCTTGTAGTGAGCGGGCTTGCCCCGCGCTGGGGGCGCAGCCGCCCTAAAACCAGGCACCTTGGTCTTTCTGAAATACTGTGGTGTCCTTGTTGGGGCCGCTACGCAGCCCAGCGCGGGGCAAGCCCGTACAGATGCTGCGCTTGATACCCCACCGCGTAACTGACTGGCATTAGGGCTTGCCCCGCGCTGGGGGGCACAGCCGCCCTAAAACCAGGCACCTCGGTCTTTCTGAAACACTGTGGTGTCC
>NZ_JBOICG010000459.1:0-3542 GCF_050739995.1 Pseudomonas sp.
AGTGTAGGCTGCCATGCTCAATTACCGACAATTGCATTACTTCTGGGTGGTGGCCAAGACCGGCAGCATCGTGCGCGCCTGCGAGCAGTTGAACCTCACGCCCCAGACCATCAGCGGGCAGATCAGCTTGCTGGAGCAGACCTTCGGTATAGCATTGTTTCAACGCGTCGGGCGCCAGTTGGAGTTGACCGAAGCCGGGCGCCGGGCGCTGCCGTATGCCGAGCAGATGTTCCAGACCGGCAATGAGTTGGAGGCGCTGCTACGCGCCCAGCCCGATGAACAGCAAATCCTGTTCCGAGTCGGTGTGGCAGATGTGGTGCCCAAATCCATCGTTTATCGGCTGATCGCGCCGACCATGGAGTTGAGCGAACCCATTCGTATCACCTGTCGCGAAGATAAACTCGAACGCCTGCTGGCCGACCTGGCGATCCAGCGCCTTGACCTGGTGATTTCCGATAGCCCAATGCCTACACACCTGGACATCAAGGGCTACAGCCAGAAGTTGGGTGAGTGCGGCATCAGCTTTTTCGCCACCCAGGCATTGGCTGACGAATACAACGGCGACTTCCCACAATGTTTGCAGGGCGCGCCGTTGTTGATTCCGGGAGCGGAAACCGTGGTGCGCAGCCGCTTGCAGCGCTGGTTTGCCGAACAGCAGATTCAACCGAAGATCATCGGCGAGTTCGACGACAGCGCCTTGATGCAGGCATTTGGTCAATCCGGTAGCGGGATCTTCATCGCGCCGAGCGTGATCGCCGATGAGGTGGTACGCCAATACGGCGTGGCGCTGATCGGCCAGACCGACGCGGTCACCGAGTCGTTCTACGCAATCTCGGTGGAGCGCAAGGTCAAGCACCCCGGCATCGTGGCCATTACCGAAGGTGCTCGACGGGCGCTGTTTACCACCCTGCCCTGAGGCCTCAGGCGCTGGTCGCGACTGCTGGTTTGAGGCGCATCAGCCACAGCGCCAGCAGAATCGACACCAGGATAAACCCGGACGCCGCGAAACCCAGGCTGCCCAAGCCGAGGGTGTCGATCACGTGCCCTCCGACCATCGCCCCCAGGCCAATCCCCAGGTTGGCTCCGGCAATATTCAACGATGCGGCAAAGGCCGGCGCGTGGGGCGCGGCTTTCATCAAGCGCACATGGCTGACCAGGAACATTGCCGCCTGGGTGACGCCCCACACCGCCATCGCTGCGGCCAGGCCGACCGTGGAGTGGATCGCCGGCACCAATGCCACCATGCCTGCGATCATGAAACCGCAGAACACCATGGAGGCGATCAATGGGTGACGGTCCACTGCCCGCCCACCCAGGGAGTTACCGATCAAGCCGACTGCGCCAAAGCCCATCAGGCACCAGCCCACCAACGTACCGTCGAACCCGGCCAGGCGTTCCAGGATGTCCGCCAGGTAGGTGTAGGCGGTGAACATGCCGCTGAACACCAGGATCGATAACAGGATATGGCCCTGCATCAGCGGGTTGCGCAGGATCTTGAACTGCGAGCGCAGCGTCACTTGATCGTTCTTTGGCTGGGTGACCGGTAAATAGATAAACAGCAGCAGCGCCTTGGCCAGCGCCACCACGGCAAGGATGGCAAACGCCGTGCGCCAGCCGAACAGATCGGAAATCAGCGTCCCCACCGGAATGCCGAACACTGTGGCGCAGACGATGCCGAAGCCGATCTTCTCGATCGCGCGCCCGGCGTATTCCGGGCCGACGATATCCACCGCCGTCTCACTGGCCAAGGCCCAGAACACTGGCAACCCCAGCGCCGGGAGCAAGCGCGCCAGCGCCATCACCCAGATATTCGGCGCCAGGGCCGCCACGGTATTGGCCACGCCGAACATGATCAGGATGGTGATGAACAGGCGCTTGCGTGGGAAACGGGCGAAGTACGCCGTCAGAAACGGGCCAAAGGCCGCCACGGTAAAGGCGAACAAGGTCACCAGCAGCCCGGCCTGGGACACGCTGACGTTCAAGTCGCGGGCAATGGACGGTAATAAACCGACGATGACGAATTCTGTGGTCAGCACAGTAAAACCGGCGGCCGACAGCAGCAGGATGGGAAACAGCATGAAAACTCCAGAAACGACGACATCAACGACAGCCCGAAGGGCTCGCTGACAGAGAGGAAAGATGAGAGGCGGGAATCTTAACAGAGTGTGTCCGGGTTTGGCGAAGGCCCTGGGATGCGGGTGACGCAATGTCGCAGCGGCCAGGCCCTGAGTGACAGCATGCTAGACTTCGCGTCCCCGCGTCCTACAGCCTTTTCTGCGTGCGCCGCTGTGCCTTCAAAAAACTAGAGACAAGTGTTTATGACTGCTGCCCCCTCCCTCCTGCAACGACTGGCCCGTGTCAGCCTGGTCACGCAAATCATCCTCGGCCTGGTGGCCGGCATCCTCCTGGCGTTGCTGGCGCCGGAGGCGGCCAAGGCCACCGGGTTCATCGGCAAAGTGTTTGTCGCGGCGCTCAAGGGCGTGGCGCCGATCCTGGTATTTGTGTTGGTGATAGCATCGATAGCCAACCATAAACAGGGCCAACAAACCCACATCAAGCCGATCCTGTTCCTGTACCTGCTCGGCACCTTTGCCGCAGCCATGGTGGCGGTGATTGGCAGCGCGCTGTTTCCTTCGACGCTGGTGCTGGTGACCCATGACGCCACCGTCAGCGCCCCCGGCGGCATCGGTGAAGTGCTGCAAAGCCTGCTGCTCAGCGTGGTGGACAACCCAGTCAATGCCCTGGTAAATGCCAACTTTATCGGCATCCTGGCCTGGGCGATCGGCTTGGGTGTCGCCATTCGCCATGCCGGTGAGACGACTCGCACGGTGGTCGACGACCTGTCCAACGGCGTGACATTGATCGTGCGGGTGGTGATCCGCTTCGCGCCCCTGGGCATTTTTGGCCTCGTGGCCTCGACCCTGGCCACTTCCGGCTTTGGCGCCCTGCTCGGCTACGCCCACCTGCTGGCTGTGCTGATCGGTTGCATGCTGTTCGTAGCGCTGGTGATGAACCCGGCCATCGTGTACTGGAAGCTGCGCCGCAACCCGTACCCGCTGGTGCTGATGTGCCTGCGTGAAAGTGGCATCACCGCCTTTTTCACCCGCAGCTCGGCGGCGAACATCCCGGTGAACCTGGCGTTGAGCAAACGCCTGGGCCTGCATGAAGACACCTACTCGGTGTCGATCCCGTTGGGTGCCACCATCAATATGGCCGGTGCCGCGATCACCATCACCGTATTGACCCTGGCCGCCGTGCATACCCTCGGGATTGCGGTCGACCTGCCGACCGCCCTGCTGCTCAGCGTAGTGGCGGCGGTTTGCGCCTGTGGTGCGTCGGGTGTGGCCGGTGGCTCGCTGTTGCTGGTGCCCCTGGCGTGCAGCCTGTTCGGCATTCCCAGCGAGATTGCCATGCAAGTGGTTGCTGTCGGCTTCATCATCGGCGTGTTGCAGGATTCGGCGGAAACCGCGCTCAATTCCTCCACCGATGTGCTGTTTACCGCCGCCGCTTGCTTGGGCCAGGTAGAGCAGCCAGCTTAAACG
>NZ_JBOICG010000460.1:0-2247 GCF_050739995.1 Pseudomonas sp.
TTTCCAGCGCGGCCATGGCCTGGGCTTCGTTCAGCGGCTTGAAGGCCTCACCTTTCTCACGGGCCACTTCGAAGCGCACATTGGCGCCCTTGGCGGTGCCGAGGTCAGCGTGAACTTCCCAGTACTCTTCGGGGTTGAACGCACGGATCTCGCGCTCACGCTCCACCACCAGCTTCACCGCAACCGATTGCACACGGCCAGCGGACAGGCCACGGGCGATCTTGGCCCACAGCAGTGGGGAGACCATGTAACCCACGACGCGATCGAGGAAACGGCGGGCCTGTTGCGCGTTGACGCGGTCGATGTCCAGCTCGCCCGGCTTGGAGAAGGCTTCCTGGATGGCTTTCTTGGTGATTTCGTTGAACACCACACGCTTGTAGCGGCTGTCATCACCGCCGATGGCTTCCCGCAGGTGCCAGGCAATGGCTTCCCCTTCGCGGTCCAAGTCCGTTGCGAGATAGATGGTGTCAGCATCCTTGGCGAGCCGGCGCAGCTCTTCAATGACCTTTTCCTTGCCAGGAAGGATCTCGTACTTGGCCTTCCAGCCATGATCCGGGTCCACACCCATGCGCGAGACCAGCTGCTTGCGCGCTTTCTCTTTAGGGCTGAGCACCGGACCTTCGCCCGCAGCCGCCTTGCCGCGCTTGGCAGCAGGCTCCTTGCTGGCGCTAGCCGAACCGCTGGTGGGCAGGTCTCGGATATGGCCGATACTCGACTTCACCACGTACTCGTTGCCCAAGTACTTGTTGATGGTCTTGGCCTTAGCCGGGGATTCCACAATGACCAGCGATTTGCCCATGGATCGGAAAATTCCTGAATTCGAGAAGTGAAAGGCAGTTGGCGCCTGTCGCGGCAACGCTATATATAGTGGCAACAAGGTGAGGTCAAGCGCAGCATTCTGCGCGGCCTGCCGTTATTGCCCTGAAAAAAGACTGGGTTCGACCTGGACCAAAGCAAAGCGCGGGACTTGCTCGCCGTCAACTTCGACGGTCTCCAGGAACATGCTCAATGGGCGCACCCAAAAGCCGTAATCGCCATACAGTGCTTGGTAGAACACCACTTCTTCTTCGCTCTCGGAGTGCCGCGCCACACTGAAAACACGGTACTGCGGACCTTTATAATGCTGGTAGAGCCCTGGTTCGACTTTCATGCTCTGGCCCTCTTACAAAATTTGTTAAAAAAAAAATACAAAACCGCCAAAAAACAAAAACCGGGGCACTGGGCCCCGGCTTTCCGTCACCCCAACACTTAGATGCGTTCGAAGACGGTGGAGATGCCTTGGCCGAGACCAATGCACATGGTTGCAACCCCAAGGTTGCCGCCATTTTGCTTCATCACGTTAAGCAAAGTGCCGGAGATACGCGCACCGGAGCAACCGAATGGGTGGCCCAGGGCAATTGCACCGCCGTGCAGGTTAACCTTCTCATTCATCTTGTCGAGTACTTTCAAATCTTTCAGCACTGGCAGGGCCTGTGCGGCGAAAGCTTCGTTGAGCTCGAAGAAGTCGATGTCGTTGATGGTCAGGCCCGCGCGCTTCAAGGCTTTTTGTGTGGCCGGTACTGGACCATAGCCCATGATCGCCGGGTCTACACCCGCTACGGCCATCGAACGGATCACGGCCATCGGCTGGATACCCAGGTCCTGGGCACGCTGCGCCGACATCACGATCATGCACGAAGCACCATCGGTGATCTGCGACGAAGTACCGGCTGTCACGGTGCCGCCCTTTGGATTGAAGGCCGGCTTCAAGGCCGCCAGGCTTTCCAGGGTGGTGTCCGGGCGAATGGTTTCGTCGTAGTCGAACAGCTTCAGGAAACCGTTCTCGTCGTAGCCGTTCATCGGGATGATTTCATCCTTGAACTTGCCTTCCACGGTCGCCTTGTGGGCCAACTGGTGGGAGCGCAGGCCGAACGCATCCTGGGCTTCGCGGGTAATGCCGTGCATTTTGCCAAGCATTTCTGCGGTCAGGCCCATCATGCCCGAAGCTTTTGCCGCGTACAGCGACATGTGTGGGTTAGGGTCGACGCCGTGCATCATGCTGACGTGGCCCATGTGCTCCACACCACCAACCACGAACACATCACCGTTGCCGGTCATGATCGCCTGGGCGGCAGTGTGCAACGCACTCATCGACGAGCCGCACAGGCGGCTGACAGTCTGGCCGGCGGCTGTGTGCGGGATCTGGGTCATCAGCGACGCCATGCGCGCGATGTTCCAGCCCTGCTCCAGGGTCTGGTTGACGCAGCC
>NZ_JBOICG010000461.1:0-2082 GCF_050739995.1 Pseudomonas sp.
TTTATCGCAGCGTGTAAACTGCGCGCCATCGTTGAGGCACGCGTCACCTGTCTTGCTTTTGGACGTGCTCTTGAAACCTGCAGTCTGCCTACGGTAAGCGCAAAACCGACCGTATATTGACCGGAACGCCTATTCTGGTCAATACGCCAAAATAGCCAGTCATAAGCCGCGTTGCTTTGATTTACCTAGCTTTCAACCAATTCAAACAAACGTTTGTATTGGACGCTGACAGTGGTCTATATATAATGCGCCACCTAGAGAGAGCGGTGGGTCTTGCCGTTGTTGTAAGACGATACCGAACCTCCACCCATTAGAAAAAAAAGCCTGTTGAGCCTTGAGTAGGAGATAGCCTGTGGAACGCGAATACATGGAATTCGACGTGGTCATCGTCGGCGCCGGCCCGGCGGGCCTGTCTGCCGCCTGCCGACTGAAGCAGAAGGCCGCCGAAGCCGGTAAAGAAATCAGCGTCTGCGTGGTCGAGAAAGGCTCCGAAGTCGGCGCCCACATCCTCTCCGGTGCCGTGTTCGAACCACGTGCCCTGAACGAACTGTTCCCGGACTGGAAAGAGCTCGGCGCCCCGCTCAACACCCCTGTGGTGCGCGATGACATCTATGTACTGCGCAGCGCCGACACCTCCACCAAGGTTCCTGACTTCTTTGTGCCCAAGACCATGCACAACGAAGGCAACTACATCATCTCCCTGGGCAACCTGTGCCGCTGGCTGGCCCAGCAGGCCGAGAACCTGGGCGTGGAAGTCTACCCAGGCTTCGCCGCCCAGGAAGCGCTGTTCGACGAAAACGGCGTGGTGCGCGGGATCATCACCGGCGACCTCGGCGTCGACCGCGAAGGTCATCCGAAAGAAGGCGTCTACACCCCAGGCATGGAACTGCGCGGCAAGTACACGCTGTTCGCCGAAGGTTGCCGTGGCCACATCGGCAAGCAACTGATCCAGCGTTTCAACCTGGACAGCGACGCCGACGCCCAGCACTACGGCATCGGTCTCAAGGAAATCTGGGAAATCGACCCAGCCAAGCACCAGCCAGGCCTGGTGGTACACACCGCCGGTTGGCCGCTGGACATCATGAGCGCCGAGAACACCGGCGGCTCGTTCCTCTATCACCTGGAAAACAACCAGGTGGTCGTTGGCCTGATCGTGGACCTGTCCTACAGCAACACGTTCCTGTCGCCGTTCGATGAGTTCCAACGCCTCAAGCATCACCCGGTGCTGGCCCAGTACCTCGAAGGCGGCAAGCGCATCAGTTACGGCGCTCGTGCCATCTGCAAAGGCGGCCTGAATTCGTTGCCGAAGATGGTCTTCAAAGGTGGCGCGCTGATCGGTTGCGACCTCGGCACCCTGAACTTCGCCAAGATCAAGGGCAGCCACACCGCGATGAAGTCCGGCATGCTCGCCGCCGACGCCGTCGCCGACCGCCTGTTCGCCGAATCCGAAGGTGGTGATGAACTGACCGCGTACGTCGACAGCTTCAAATCCAGCTGGCTCTACGAAGAACTGTTCGCCAGCCGCAACTTCGGCCCGGCGATGCACAAGTTCGGCCCGATCCTCGGCGCTGGCTTCAACTGGTTCGACCAGAACATCCTGGGCGGCAAGATGCCGTTCACCCTGCACGACACCAAGCCGGACTACGCCTGCCTCAAGCTGGCCAAGGACAGCAAGAAGATCGACTACCCGAAACCCGACGGCAAGCTGAGCTTCGACAAGCTGAGCTCGGTGTTCATCTCTGGCACCAACCATGAAGAAGAACAACCGTGCCACTTGAAGTTGAAAGATCCGAGCATCCCGATCGGCACCAACCTGCCGCTCTACGATGAACCGGCACAGCGCTACTGCCCGGCCGGCGTGTACGAGGTGATCACCCAGGAAGACGGCGAGAAGCGCTTCCAGATCAACGCCCAGAACTGCGTGCACTGCAAGACCTGTGACATCAAGGACCCTTCGCAGAACATCACCTGGGTGACGCCGGAAGGCGCCGGTGGTCCGACTTACCCGAACATGTAAGTCAAGCGCCCAAGAAAAAGCCCCCTCGCCTTGCGGCCAGGGGGCTTTTTATTGCTCGTTGACGC
>NZ_JBOICG010000462.1:0-3485 GCF_050739995.1 Pseudomonas sp.
AGTCAATACGGCACAAGCTCCCATTGAGTGGCTCCCAAAAAACAGCAGTTCCGAAGACTGCCGTCCAAACTGCCGGAGACGCCCCACTAAACCTTGAGCCTTTGTAACCAGCCCAACCGACGGGACATCCTTGCCATGCAAGGCCTGCTCACACGAATTGCAGCACCTAGCGGCTGAACAGCCTGTTCCAGAGGTTGGCAATCATTGAGAACGCTGGGCTGCGCACCGGTTCTTCCATGAAAAGCCGGGCCCCCTTGTCAAAATCTTCAGCGGTGGGCGCCCTGAAGCTGAACTTAGGCGAGGATGTGAGGTTGAGCCCCGGTGACGTGGGCGCCCTTGGCTGCCCTTCCTCCTGAGTACGCGTGGCCAGGGTCGATGCGCTGTACGGGGAGTGACGGGATTCAAATGATGTCGAATTCATGGTTCAGACCTGATCCAGTAGATGAAGGCCCCCACCGGCAGCCAATGACCGGTGGATACTTACTTCGTGGTGCGTTTTCGAAAACGGTTCCTGCATGACGGGGGGTGTATTCCTGTGCCAGGCGCTGGTCACCCTATGCCGCGTAGTACACGGCATAGGAAAGGCCAGGGTCTAACGAAGCAGCTCGAACAACTCCTGTTGCGTAATCCTGCCATCGCGGAGCCAACTGAAACGGTTGTCCATCGCCGCTTGTAAATCCGAACGGGACATGACTTCCCTCGACAGCTGTATGAGGTGGTCCTGGTACGGGTTACCGGTCAACGACCGCGACGCCCGTGCGCTGATATCGTTGAGCTTTATGCTGTTACTGAAGTAACCACCCTTCAACGCGTTGAAATTAGTCAGCATGTCCCGCACGAGCTGCTTGTCGTCGCTAAGTTTCAAGGGGTTAGCGGAACCAATGAAGCTCCGGATATCGTCTCTGGACAGACGACCATCCAAAGCACCCGTGCTGCCATTTCGATCGAGCGCCTGCATCAAATCCGGACGCCGCTGCAGTTCGTTCGCCAGTTGAATGTTCGCGTCCGTGTAGGGATTGCCGGTCAACGGACGATTGGCCATTTTCGCTATGCTCTGGGGCGTTACCGTTGTTGAGGGCCAACGGCCCTTGAACGCCTCATAGTTGTTCAGAAGCCCCCAAGCCAACTGCTCGTTACTCTTGTTGGGGAAAGGGTTCGGTAATGTCGGGGTCGGGCGTGGCGGTGGACCGGGGTTCGGACGCACACCGATTGGCAGCGGACGCGGTGGCGGGCCGGGGTTCGGGCGCACACCAATGGGTAGTGGGCGTGGTGGCGGGCCAAACACAGGTCCGCAGAGATTTGTCTGCGACGTGAAATTGATGCCTACCGTGACCTGGGCACTTGACGAGGTACCAGACCGCTCGGTATTGGGCTTTGCATCTGCGGCAGGGGTGTTGTCGGGGGAAGGAGCAACCTTCTGATTGGATGCTGATGCCAGCATTTTTGTTCTCCAGTTCGGTATGTTCAGGCGCCTGACCTCACCGCCCCGGCTCCCCCCGACGATCCAAAGTCGTAAAGGAAGCCAGCAGTGGCAGACATATCCTGTGTGGCCAAACTGTGGGGGCCGGTTCCTGAGGCAACTGAAAGTTTCCAGGACTCAGGTAGGAAGAACATCTGAAGGGTGAGAGTTACCGCCCAACCTGACCAGGAAGAGCGGCAATGCTCCGACTCACCACATGATCAGAACCCGACGCTGGCCTGCACGAAGAACGTACGTGGCTCACCCAGATACAACCCGGCATTGTTGTCGCTGGAACGGGTGTAGTGCTGCTGGTCGAAGACGTTCTTCACACCAACGCCCAGCTTCAGGTTGGACAACTGCTCACCGAAGTCATACCCGCTGCGCAGGTTGACCGAGACATAACCCGGGATATCGCCGTACTGGCCATCGGCTGTGCCCTGAGTGATGTATGTGGTGCCGGTACCGGGCGCGCGTTGGCCGGATTGTGCGTAGATATCCAGGTTATGGGTCCAGTGGTTGATGTCGTAGCGCAGGCCTAGAGTCGCCACTTCACGGGAGTACAGCGGCAAGTCACGGCCCTTGAAGGGCACGTCGCCTTCGGAGGTCGCCTTGGTGTAGGTGAAGCCGGCATTGGCGGTCAAGCCATCCAGACGCGGGTCCAGGTTGGACAGGTCGTAGTGGGCCGATGCTTCAAGACCGGTGTGCTTGGTGGCGCCGAGGTTAGTCCAGCCCACGTCGTTGCTGACGTATTGCAACTCATCCGAGAAGTCGATGTAGAACAACGTTACTTCGCCGCCCCACACGCTGTCGTTGTAGCGCGTGCCAATCTCGTAGGTCTTGGCTTTTTCCGGATTCAGCCCGTTGGCGGTCTGGTTACCGGTGCCGCCCTGGCCCAGTTGGAAATATTGCAGGCTGCCGAAGGACGTTTCGTAGTTGGCGAACAGCTTCCAGGCGTCGGATACGTGGTACATCACACTCAAGGCCGGCAACGGCTCGTTGTTATAGATCTCGCGGCGTTTTTCCTCAGTACGCTTGCCGTTCAGGGCCACTACCGGGCGGTCGTGCCATTCAGTGCGGATGTCTTCGAAGCGAATGCCCGGGGTGATGGTCCACTTGCCGATGTCGACTTTGTTATCGATATAGAACGCATTGGCCTCGGTGCCGCCGGTGCGGTCCTGATAAACATGACCATCACTTTGGCCGCCTGGCGTGGGCACATTGTTGACCAGGTTCAGGCTGGTCGCCTGCTCGTGCATGCCTTCTTTGAGGTAGCGATAACCCAGGCTGACCTCCTGGGTGCTCGGGCCCACGTCGAATACATGGGATACCCGTGGTTCGATGCCGAAGGTGTAGTAGGTGCGCGGGTAGGAGCCGAGGGTCTTCAGGTCGCGGTTGGCGATGTTGCTGCCACGGAAGCTGTCCGAGTAATAGGTCAACACCTCCGCCTGGGTACGGTCGTCGATCTGGCGGATGTATTTGAAGGACACATCCTTGCGGCGCCCGCTGAAATTGTCCCAATCACGCACCGATTGATACGGGTTGGCATCGAACTGCTTCTGGGTCAGGCCGCCAGGCATATCGGCGCTGGCGTCGTAGTAGTGGAAGTTCAGCGAGAAGTCATCTTGATCGGTCGGCGCCCAATGGGTCTTGAAGATCACATCGTCGATGTCGTTGGAGTTGTTGTTATTGCGGTAGCCGTCACCTTTGACGCCGGAATACAACAATGCCGCGCCGATGCCGTTGTCCGCCGTGCCGCCGACGAAGGCATTTTCGATGTGTTTCCAGCCGCCATGGGCCGAGGTTTCCAGGGTGGTGCCGATATCACCGGAGAACTTCTCGGGAATGGCGCGAGTCACGAAGTTGATCACGCCGCCGACGTTCTGCGGCCCATACCGTACCGAACCGGCGCCGCGCACCACGTCGATACTGTCCAGGTTGCCCGAAGAAATCGGCGCCATCGACAGTTGTGGCTGGCCGTACGGGGCGAACGCCGCCGGCACGCCATCGATCAGGACGGTGGAGC
>NZ_JBOICG010000463.1:0-2591 GCF_050739995.1 Pseudomonas sp.
ATGCCACCCTGGTCACCAAGGCGGCTCAGCAGTCGGACTTCGTGGTAGCGAGTATCTTCGACAACCCGCTGCAATTCGGCGCCGGCGAAGACTTGGACAAATACCCACGCACCCTGGCCGCCGACCAGGAAAAGCTGCTGCAAGCCGGCTGCAACCTGCTGTTTGCGCCCACCGTCGAGGAAATGTACCCAGGCGGCATGACGGGCCAGACCCGTGTCAGCGTTCCACAATTGTCTGAAGGCCTGTGCGGCGCCAGCCGCCCTGGGCATTTCGAAGGCGTGGCCACGGTGGTCAGCAAGTTGTTCAACATGGTCCAGCCGGACATGGCCGTGTTTGGTCAGAAGGACTACCAGCAGTTGGCCGTGATTCGTGCCATGGTCCAAGACCTGAACATGCCGATCCAGATCATCGGCGAGCCCACCATGCGTGCCGAAGACGGCCTCGCGCTGTCGTCGCGCAATGGTTACCTCACCGATGAGCAACGTGCCATTGCCCCGGTGCTGTATCGCAGCCTCAGCCAGATCGCGGCGTCGATCAAGGCCGGTGACCACGACTTCGCCAAGCTGCGTGCCGAACAGGTACAGCAGATCGAAGCTGCCGGGTTGCGCATGGACTATCTCGAAGTGCGCCAAGGCGTGCATCTGCGCCAGGCCACCGTCGAGGATCGAGATATCGTGATCCTGGTAGCTGCTTATCTGGGTGCCACTCGTCTCATCGACAACCTGCATCTGACACTTAACTGATCGCCTTCAGTTGCCCTCCTCGCTGTGCCGGTATAAAAAAGTACCGGCTACAGCGCAGACAAAGCCAAGACATATCGACACGCTAGGTTTAATGTAATCGCCCTGCGCTCTTGGTTAGCGCTGTCCGGCAGCGGCCACTTGATCAAAGGCAGGACGTTCCGGACTTTGAAGTGTCCTAAAGGCAGTCCCCGTAATAAAAGGAAACCCGCAGCGATGGCGTACTACCGCACTCCTCATGACGTTACCGCTCTGCCCGCCTGGCAAGCGCTCATTCAACATCGCCAAGCCATGCAGGATTTCAGCATGCGCGAGGCATTCAATGCCGATCCCCAGCGCTTTTCCCAGTTCACCTTGAGCAGCTGCGGGCTTTTCCTCGATTATTCGAAAAACCTGATCACCAGCGAGACCCGTGACCTGCTGGTGGGCCTGGCCAAGGAAGTCGGCCTCAAGGACGCGATCAACTCACTGTACGCTGGCGAACCGGTCAACTCGTCCGAAGGCCGCCCAGCCCTGCATACTGCCCTGCGCCGCCCGGTGGGCGACAAATTGTCGGTCAATGGCGTGAACATCATGCCGGACGTGCACAAGGTGCTGAACCAGATCACTGACCTGGTAGGTCGCATCCACGACGGCCTGTGGCGTGGCTACACCGAGAAGCCGATCACCGACGTAGTGAACATCGGCATCGGTGGCTCGTTCCTCGGCCCGGAGCTGGTCTCCGAAGCCCTGTTGTCCTACGCCCATAAAGGCGTGCGCTGCCATTACCTGGCGAACATCGACGGCAGCGAGTTCCACGAGCTGACCATGAAGCTGCGCGCCGAGACCACGCTGTTCATCGTCTCGTCGAAATCCTTCAACACCCTCGAAACCCTGAAGAATGCCCAGGCCGCCCGCGCCTGGTACCTGGCCCAGGGTGGTTCGGAAGCCGAGCTGTACCGTCACTTCATCGCCGTATCGAGCAACAACGCGGCGGCCGTGGCTTTCGGTATCCGCGAAGAAAACATCTTCCCAATGTGGGACTGGGTCGGCGGCCGTTACTCGCTGTGGTCGGCCATTGGCTTGCCAATCGCCCTGGCCATCGGCATGTCCAACTTCAAGGAACTGCTGTCCGGTGCCTACACCATGGACCAGCATTTCCAGAATGCTCCGTTCGAACAGAACATGCCGGTGCTCCTGGGCCTGCTCGGCGTGTGGTACGGCAACTTCTGGGGCTCGCAGAGCCATGCGATCCTGCCGTACGACCACTACCTGCGTAACATCACCAAGCACCTGCAGCAGCTGGATATGGAATCCAACGGCAAGAGCGTGCGCCAGGACGGTACGCCAGTGTCCACCGATACCGGCCCGGTAATCTGGGGCGGCGTGGGCTGCAACGGGCAACACGCTTACCACCAGTTGCTGCACCAGGGGACTCAACTGATCCCGGCCGACTTCATCGTACCGATCGTCAGCTTCAACCCGGTGTCCGACCACCATCAGTGGCTGTATGCCAACTGCCTGTCCCAGAGCCAGGCGCTGATGCTTGGCAAAACCCGTAGCGAAGCCGAAGCCGAACTACGCGAGAAGGGGCTTCCGGAAGCTGAAGTCCAGAAGCTGGCTCCGCACAAGGTGATCCCGGGTAACCGCCCGAGCAACACCATTGTGGTCGAGCGCATCAGCCCGCGCCGCCTGGGTGCACTGGTGGCGATGTATGAGCACAAAGTGTTCGTGCAGAGCGTGGTCTGGGGCATCAACGCCTTCGATCAATGGGGCGTTGAGCTGGGCAAAGAGCTGGGCAAAGGCGTTTACAACCGCCTGACCGGTTCCGAGGAAACCTCGGCCGAGGACGCTTCGACCCAGGGCCTGATC
>NZ_JBOICG010000464.1:0-5546 GCF_050739995.1 Pseudomonas sp.
CCAGGCGCTGCGCAACCTGGTGAAGATCGGCCTGCCGATCAGCGAAGCCTCACAACGCCTGTCGCAATTTCCTGCGGACTACCTGGGCCTCGAAGAACGCGGTCGCCTGCAACCCGGCAGCTTTGCCGACTGCGTGCGCCTGGACCGCTCCCTGCACCTCACCGACGTAATGGTCGAAGGAGAAACCATTGACTTCAAAAATGCTTGAAGAGGCCCTGGCCTCTTGTGACGCCGTCGCGGCGCAACTGCAACGCCTGGACCCGTTGCTGGAGGAAATCGCCGGCCGCCTGCGCCGTCAGCCGCCGCAAGTGGCGATGACCATCGCCCGTGGCAGCTCGGACCATGCCGCCAGTTATTTTGCGTACCTGGCCATGCAGCACGTGGGCATTCCAGTGGCATCGTTGCCGATGTCGGTGGTGACCTTGTTGCAAGCACCGATGAAAGTCAGCGGCCAAGTCGCGTTTGGTTTCTCCCAGTCGGGCCAGAGCCCGGACCTGGTCAACAGCCTGCGCCTGCTGCGCAAACGCGGTGCCTTGAGCATTTCACTGGTCAACGCCGAAGACTCGCCGCTGGAAGCCGCCTGCGAGTTCCACGTGCCGCTGTGCGCCGGACCGGAACAAAGCGTCGCTGCGACGAAAAGCTTTATTGCCACCCTGAGCGCCAGCGCGCAGTTGATCGGCCACTGGAACCAGGAAACCGATCTGTTGCAAGCCTGCCGCGCCTTGCCAGTCGAACTGCGTGCAGCCGCCCGACAGGACTGGAGCCTGGCCATCGAAGCCCTGCGCGACTGCCAGCAACTGATGGTGATCGGTCGTGGTGCCGGGTTTGCCATCGCCCAGGAAGCCGCGCTCAAGCTCAAGGAAACCTCGGCAATCCAGGCCGAAGCCTTCAGCAGCGCCGAAGTGCGCCACGGGCCGATGGCCTTGATCGACAAGAACTACCCCTTGCTGGTGTTCGCCCCACGGGGTGCTGAACAAGCCGGACTGTTGAGCCTGGCGGCCGACATGCGTCAACGCGGCGCCCGCGTGCTGCTGGCCGCACCAGACGATATCGCCGAGCGCGACCTGACCCTGAGCCGCGCCGAACACCCGAGCCTGGACCCGATCCTGGCGATCCAGAGCTTTTACGTGATGGCCGCAGGTCTGGCGGTTGCCCGGGGCATGGACCCGGACCAGCCGCGTCACCTGAGCAAAGTTACCCGCACTCACTGAGTGGTTTGCAGCGTTTTCCTGATGAGTACCGTGCCCATGTCCAACAACAATAATGCATTGACCCTCAGCGCCCCCCTAAGCGGGCCTGTGCTGACCCTGGGCAACGTTCCCGACGAAGTGTTCGCCAGTGGCGCCATGGGCGATGGGGTAGCCATCGACCCGCTGAATGATTGCCTGCATGCGCCGTGTGACGGGGTGATCATCCACGTCGCCCGCACCGGGCATGCACTGACGATCCGTGCCGAGAACGGCGCTGAAATATTGATGCATGTGGGCATCGACACGGTAGAACTGAATGGCGAAGGCTTTGCGCTGCTGGTCAAGGAAGGCGCACGGGTGAGCCAGGGCGAGGCGCTGGTGCAGTTTGATCTGGATCGCATTGCGCGCCAGTGCAAAAGCCTGGTCAGCTTGATCATTTTGACCAATGGCGAGCGCTTTGAATTACGGGCGCTCGCCGGACAAACGGTCAAGGTCGGCCAGCCGTTGTTGCAGATCGCGGCGCGCTCGCCGGCAGCGGTGCAAGCGGTTGTGGATAACTCAACCACCGAGGTCAGCGCCAGCGTGCACATTACCCACCGTGGCGGCTTGCATGCCCGCCCGGCCGCGCTGATTCGCAAGACAGCCCAGGGTTTCAGCTGTACGGCTCATCTGCACTTCGGCGATAAATCGGCCGCATGCGACAGCCTGATCGGCTTGTTGGGGTTGGGCATTGGCGAAGGTGACGAAGTACGTGTGACCTGTCGCGGCAAGGATGCCGAGGCGGCCTTGCAGGCATTGCTTGCCGCGCTGTCAGCCACCCTCAAAGAAGAACACCACGCGCCGGTCGTCGCCACGCCACGCCGGGCGAGCACCGAAGCCAACGTGCTGCAAGGCGTGTGCGCCGCACCCGGTCTGGTCTGCGGGCCGTTGTTCCATCTGACTGGCATCGAACTGCCGCAAGACTCCGGCGACCACATCGCCGACGAGCAACTGCAACGACTGGATGCCGCACTGGAACAAGTGCGCGGGGAAATCCGCAGCACCCTGGACCACGCCCGCCAGCGCAAGAACACCGAAGAAGAAGACATCTTCGCCGCCCACCTCGCCCTGCTCGAAGACCCGACCCTGCTGGACGCCGCCACCGGCGCCATCGAACACGGCAGCGCCGCCACCCACGCCTGGCGCGATGCGATCCAGGCGCAATGTGCCGTGCTGCTGGCGCTGGGTAAGCCGTTGTTCGCCGAACGCGCCAACGACCTGCGGGATTTGCAGCAACGTGTACTGCGTGCGCTGCTGGGCGAAGCCTGGCATTTCGAGCTACCCGCTGGGTCGATTGTCAGTGCCCATGAGCTGACCCCCTCCGACCTGTTGCAGCTGAGCGCACAGAACGCCGTCGGCATCTGCATGGCCGAAGGCGGCGCCACGTCTCACGTAGCCATTTTGGCCCGCGGCAAAGGCCTGCCTTGTGTGGTCGCGCTTGGAGACGAAGTACTCGACGTGCCCCAAGGCCAACGTGTGGTGCTCGACGCCGCCAACGGCCGCCTGGAACTGGCGCCGAGTGAAGCGCGTCACGCCGAAGTGCACCAGATTCGCGACGCGCAGAAACTACGCCGCCAACAACAGCAGGCCCAGGCTCGCGAACCGGCACGTACCACCGATGGCGTGAGCATTGAAATTGCGGCCAATGTCGCCTCCAGCGCCGAGGCCCAAGTGGCCTTTGAAAACGGGGCTGACGGCGTCGGCCTGCTGCGCACCGAATTCCTCTTCGTCGACCGCCGCACCGCACCGGATGAGCAGGAACAACGCCAAGCCTATCAAGCCGTGCTGGATGCCATGGGCGATAAATCCGTGATCATCCGTACCATCGATGTGGGCGGCGACAAGCAGCTCGACTACCTGCCGCTGCCCATCGAGGCCAACCCGGTGTTGGGCTTGCGTGGTATCCGCATGGCCCAGGTGCGCCCGGAACTGCTCGACCAGCAACTGCGCGCCCTGTTGCAAGTCAGCCCGTTGGAGCGCTGCCGCATCCTGCTGCCGATGGTCAGTGAAGTCGACGAACTGCTGCAGATTCGCCTGCGCCTGGATGAGTTATGCACAGCACTTGGGCTGACGCAGCGCCCGGAATTGGGGGTGATGATCGAAGTGCCCGCCGCCGCGCTGATGGCCGAACAACTGGCCGAGCACGCTGACTTCCTGTCCATCGGCACCAATGACCTGTCCCAGTACACCCTGGCCATGGACCGCGACCACGCGGGCCTCGCCGCCCGGGTCGACGCCCTGCACCCGGCGTTGCTGCGGCTGATTGCGCAGACCTGTGCGGGAGCTGCCAAACATGGACGCTGGGTCGGCGTCTGCGGCGCCCTCGCCTCTGACCCGCTGGCCACGCCGGTGTTGATAGGCCTGGGGGTCAGCGAACTGTCGGTGAGCCCGCCGCAGATCGGAGAAATCAAGGACCGTGTCCGTCACCTGGATGCGGCGCAATGCCGGCAACTGAGCCAAAGCCTGCTTGACCTGAGCGGTGCCAAGGCGGTTCGCCAAGCCTGTCAACACCACTGGCCGCTGAGCTGACAACAACAAGAACAAAGGAGACTCGCCATGTACCAACACTTTATCGAAGGCCTGCAACGCCTGGGCCGTGCGCTGATGCTGCCGATTGCGATCTTGCCGATCGCCGGCCTGTTGCTGCGCCTGGGTGATACGGATCTTTTGAACATCGCGGTCATGCACGACGCCGGGCAAGCGATCTTCGCCAACCTGGCACTGATCTTCGCCATCGGCATCGCCGTAGGCTTTGCCCGTGACAATAACGGCACAGCAGGCCTGGCTGGCGCGATTGGTTACCTGGTGATGGTCTCCACGCTCAAGGTGATGGACACCAGCATCAACATGGGCATGCTCGCCGGTATTGTCAGCGGCTTGATGGCCGGTGGACTGTATAACCGTTTCAAGGACATCAAACTGCCGGAGTACCTGGCGTTCTTTGGTGGGCGACGGTTTGTACCGATTGTCACCGGGTTCAGTGCGGTGGGGTTGGGCGTCATCTTTGGCTTGATCTGGCCGCCGATCCAGCACGGCATCAACAGCTTCGGCGTATTGCTGATGGAAAGCGGCAGCTTCGGCGCGTTCGTGTTCGGCGTGTTCAACCGCCTGCTGATCGTCACCGGCCTGCACCATATCCTCAACAACATGGCGTGGTTTGTGTTCGGCAGCTTTACCGACCCGGCCACCGGTGCGGTCGTGACCGGCGACCTGACCCGCTACTTTGCCGGCGACCCGAAAGGCGGCCAGTTCATGACCGGGATGTTCCCGGTGATGCTATTCGGTCTGCCAGCGGCGTGTTTGGCGATGTATCGCAATGCCTTGCCGGAACGCCGTAAGGTGATGGGCGGGATCTTCCTGTCGATGGCGCTGACGTCGTTTTTGACTGGGGTGACGGAACCGATTGAGTTCGCGTTTATGTTCCTGGCGCCGTTCCTGTACCTGATCCATGCGGTGCTCACCGGCTTGTCGATGGCCGTCACCAATATGCTGAATATCCACCTGGGCTTTACCTTCTCCGGTGGGTTTATCGACATGGTGCTGGGTTGGGGCAAGTCCACCAACGGCTGGTTGGTGTTCCCGGTGGGCCTGGCCTACGCAGCGATCTACTACAGCGTGTTCAACTACTGCATTCGTCGGTTCAACTTGAAGACGCCAGGGCGTGAAGATATTCAAGTCGTACAAGCTGAAGCGATGAGTGACAACCAGCGAGCCACGGCTTACATCCAGGCGCTAGGCGGTGCAGAGAACTTGCTGAGCGTGGGTGCTTGCACCACGCGCCTGCGGTTGGACATGGTGGATCGCAACAAGGCCGTGGATGCCGAGCTGAAAGCCCTGGGCGCCATGGCGGTGGTTCGGCCGGGTAATGGCGGGAGCTTGCAGGTAGTGGTTGGGCCGATGGCTGACAGCATCGCCGATGAGATTCGCTTGGCCATGCCGTCGTTTGTCGCCACTGCGCCAGTGAACGTTACGCCTGTGGATAAGCCGGTGGTGGTGAATGTGCAGGAAGCCGAGAAATGGCTGAATGCCCTGGGTGGCCGGGGGAATGTCCGCCAGTTGGAAGCGGTGGCGATGACGCGGTTGCGGGTGGAATTGGGGGATGACTCAGTGTTGTCCGAGGCTCAACTTGTGGCGCTTGGATGCCAAGGCGTAACCCAACTCGACAGTGGTGTTTGGCATTTGCTGATTGGCGACAAGGCTTTGGGGTTGGGTGACGCGTTGGAGCGCTTGGTCGGTGGCCGCGAGGTCGGCGCAGGAGTTTAGAAATGTAGCGGCGGCTCTGGCCCCTTCGCGAGCAAGCCCGCTCCCACAGTTTGA
>NZ_JBOICG010000465.1:0-10186 GCF_050739995.1 Pseudomonas sp.
GTGAAACGATGCATCGCCGATGGTAGTGTGGGGTTTCCCCATGTGAGAGTAGGTCATCGTCAAGATTAAATTCCGAAACCCCATTTGCGAAAGCAGATGGGGTTTTGTTTTGGGCGCTCGAAAATATCTCCCGAGCGAGCCGACAAAATTGCACAGTTATTTCTGACCCAGACCACTAGAATAGGCACCTAACCTTTTTAGAGTCTGAGCCCTATCTATGCCCGATCCGGTTGATACCCTCGGGGTGTCGGATTTACCGCTGGACGACCTGGTGGCATGCCATGAGTGCGACCTGTTGATGCGCAAGCCGGCGCTCGCCTTCGGTGAAAAAGCCCAATGCCCACGCTGTGGTTATGAGTTGTACGCTCACCGCCACAATGTCGTGGAGCGAAGCCTCGCCTTGGTAATTGCTGCGCTATTGCTGTACATCCCCGCGAACTTTTTACCCATCATGCAGCTCAATCTACTCGGACAGTCTTCCGAAGATACCGTTTGGAGTGGCGTGGTCGGCCTATTCGATACCGGCATGCAAGGCGTCGCGGCTGTGGTGTTCCTGTGCAGCATGGGCATTCCCTTGCTCAAATTGCTCTGCCAATTAGCCGTGCTACTCAGCATTCGCTGGAAAGTCGGTCGTAGCTATGGGTTGTTGCTCTACCGCATTTACCACCATATGAAGGACTGGGGGATGCTGGAGGTCTACTTGATGGGCGTGCTCGTGGCGATTGTAAAACTCGCCGATATGGCCTCCATCACGATCGGCCTGGGACTTGTCTGCTTTGTCAGTCTATTAATCGTTCAAGTGCTGCTGGAGGTGGTGATGTCGCCCCACCAGATTTGGCAGGCACTGTCTGGAGAGGATGATCATGCGAGCGATTGATGCAGGCATTCTGATCTGTACCGAATGCCACGAACTGAACAAACAAGACGCTGACACCGATGAGCAACTCTGCACCCGTTGCGGTGCGTTGATCCATGCACGTCGCCCCAACAGTCTCACCCGTACCTGGGCCTTGCTGATTACCGCAGCCATCTTGTACATCCCAGCCAACCTGTTACCGATCATGACCATCAACGCGCTCGGTCAGGGTGATCCCAGTACCATCATGGCCGGTGTGATCCAACTGGTGCAACATGGCATGTATCCCATTGCAGCCGTGGTATTTATCGCCAGTATCCTGGTGCCGACATTCAAGTTGGTGGGCATCGGTCTGCTACTGTTCTCGGTACAGCGCCATCAGCCGCTGTCCGCGCAACAACGCATTATCATGTACCGCTTTATCGAATTCATTGGCCGCTGGTCCATGTTGGATATCTTCGTGATCGCCATCCTAGTGGCGGTTGTAAACTTTGGGCGACTTGCCAGTGTCGAGGCCAACCTCGGTGCCGCAGCGTTCGCCAGTGTGGTGATCTTGACGATGCTTGCCGCAGTAACTTTTGATCCCCGACTGATTTGGGATAACACGGAGTCGGACGACGACCATGAGTGATTTGCCTAAAGCTAAAACCCGCCCAGCTTCGAACTGGTCTGCCATTTGGGTGTTGCCCCTGATTGCCCTGATCATCGGCGGCTGGTTGGGATGGCGTGCCTATACCCAGCAGGGTATTGAGATCCAAGTCCGCTTTGAAAGCGGTGAAGGTATCCAGGTCAACAAGACCGAAGTGGTCTACAAAGGCATGACCGTGGGCAAGGTCAAAACCTTGGCCCTGGATGACGAAGGCAGCAATCGCGGTGTGATCGCGACCATCGAAATGAACAAGGATGTTGAGCAATACCTCAAGACCAACACACGTTTCTGGCTGGTCAAACCCAGCGTCAGTCTCGCCGGCATCACCGGCTTGGAAACCCTGGTCTCAGGTAACTACATCGCGGCCAGTCCTGGTGACGGTGAGCCTACCCGCAAGTTCAAGGCGTTGTCCGAAGAGCCGCCGTTGTCCGACGCAAAACCCGGCCTGCACCTGACCCTCAAGGCCGACCGGCTGGGTTCGCTCAATCGTGGCAGCCCGGTGTTCTACAAGCAGATCCAGGTCGGCCAGGTCAAAAGCTACCTGCTGTCCGAAGACCAGAGCACAGTGGAGATCAAGGTCTATATCGAACCGACCTACGCCAACCTGGTGCGCAAACATACGCGCTTCTGGAACGCCAGCGGTATCAGCATCGACGCCAACCTCTCCGGCGTGAAAGTGCGCAGCGAATCCCTCTCCAGTATCGTCGCCGGTGGTATCGCCTTCGCCACGCCAGAGAATCGCAAGGACAGCCCGCCGACCGATCCAAGCCTGCCCTTCCGCCTTTATGAAGATTTTGATGCGGCCGCGGCCGGCATCAAGGTCAAGGTCAAACTCACTGACTTCGAAGGTTTGCAGGCCGGACGCACCCCGGTCATGTACAAAGGCATCCAGGTTGGCAGTCTGAAAACCCTGAAGGTCGACCCAGATCTTTCCAGTGCGAATGCTGAACTGACCCTCGACCCACTTGCCGAAGACTATCTGGTGCAGGACACCCAGTTCTGGGTAGTCAAGCCGTCCATCTCCCTGGCGGGTATCACTGGCTTGGAAGCCTTGGTCAAAGGTAACTACATCGCCATTCGACCTGGCGACAAAGGCAGTGCCCCCCAGCGCGAATTCGTCGCCCGGGCCAAGGCACCGCCACTGGACCTGCGATCCCCAGGCCTGCACATGGTGCTGCTCACTGATAACCTCGGTTCCCTGGATGTGGGTAGCCCGGTCCTCTACAAGCAGGTCAAAGTCGGCTCGGTGCAGAGCTACCAGTTCTCGCGCAAGAACAAGCAACTGGTGATCGGTGTACACATCGAGAAAGAATACGAAAACCTGGTCAACGGTTCGACGCGCTTCTGGAACGCCAGTGGTGTCACCCTGACCGGTGGCCTCACTGGCGGCATCCAGGTGAAGAGTGAATCCCTGGCCAGTCTGATGGCCGGTGGTATCGCCTTCGAAACCCCGGAACCCAACGTACCACTGAAAAAGCGCATCCCTCGATTCCGTCTGTTCGCCGATCGTGAAGCGGCCCATCAACATGGCACATTGGTAACCATCAAGGTCGATCGCGCCGATGGCCTGCGCCCCGGCACGCCGATACGTTTCAAGGGACTTGACGTGGGCAAGATCGAGAACGTCGACCTCAGTGCCGACATGCAGTCGGTCTTGCTCAGCGCTCGTATCACCCAAGTGGCCGACCGGATCGCGCGCGCGGGAAGCCAGTTCTGGGTGGTCAAGCCTGAACTGGGCCTGATGAAAACCTCGAACCTGGAAACCCTGGTCACTGGCCAATACATCGAAGTGCTGCCGGCAGCGAAAAGCGTCGGCCCACAAAAAAGCTTCGTTGCCTTGAGCCAGCCGCCTGAGGCCGTGCATCAAGAAGAAGGCCTGAGTCTGACACTCAGCGCCGCACGCCGTGGCTCACTGAAAGAAGGCGTACCGGTCACCTACCGCGAAGTCACTGTCGGTAAAGTGACTGGCTACGAGTTGGGGCAGACCGCCGACCGCGTGCTGATCCACATCCTGATCGAGCCCAAGTACGCACCGTTGGTGCGCAGCGGCAGCCGCTTCTGGAACAGCAGCGGCTTCGGCCTCGACTTCGGCCTCTTCAAAGGCGCGACCGTACGCACCGAGTCCCTGGAAACACTGGTCGCCGGCGGCATCGCCTTCGCCACTCCAGACGGCGAGCGTATGGGCAACGCAGCACGGCCGCAGCAAACCTTCCCGCTGTTCGACAAATTTGAGGATGAGTGGCTGACCTGGGCGCCTAAAATTCCACTCGGCAAGTAGACCGAGGCGCGGCCATCGCGGGCAAGCCCGGCTCCCACATTCGACCGCATTCCAAAGGATGTATTCGGTTAAATGTGAGAGCGGGATTGCCCGCGAAGAGGCCCGCACAGCCAACATAAAAAAGGCCCCTGGATTCTCACCCAGGGGCCTTTTGCGTTTCAGCGGAAAAAGTCAGACCTCATCCAACTCCGGTTCATCTGCCTGCACATTCAGGGTGGCCTTCACCACGTCGTGACGACGGATGTACTTCCAGTCCGCCTCATCGATGTAGATCCCGTTCGGCCCGCTGCCGCCTTCCAGGTCGATGGCGACCTGGGCCGATACCTGCGGCTTCACACTGGCCAGGATCGGCACGAAGCCCAACTGCAAGCTGGTTTCCAGCAAGGCGGCCTGGTTCTTCTCGTCGATGTCCGCGGCCTCATCCAGGTAGTACGGCAAGCGCACGCGCCCGGCCTGGTCGCGGTCCATCAAGTGCAGCAACAAATACATGTTGGTCAGCGCCTTGATGGTCATGGTGGTGCCGTTCGACGCAGCGCCATCGATGTCGGTGTGAATCACCGGCTGGCCGTGCACCTTGGTGATCTCGAAAGCCAGCTCGAACAGATCCTTGAGGCCCAACTGGTTATGGTTGGCGGCCACGAGACGAGCCAGGTATTCCTTGGCCTCTTCGTTCTTGTTGTCTTGCTCGGCGCTTTGGCTCAGGTCGAACACCGACAGGGTTTCGCCTTCTTCATATTGACCGGCACTGTGGATGATCTGGTCGATATGCTTGAGGGCTTCCTTGTTCGGGGCCAGCACGATGCGGAAGCTTTGCAGGTTGGACACCTGGCGCTTGTTGATCTCGCGGTTGAACAACGCCAGCTGATGCTCAAGGCTGTCGTAGTCGCTGCGGATATTACGCAGGGTCCGTGCAATATCGGTGACCGCCGCACGGCGCGCCTTGCCCAGGGTCAGGGCTTCGTCGGTACGGTGGGCATAGGCGTTGATCAGCAGTTGCAGGCGACGTTCAACATCATCCTCGCTATCGAACTTGGCGACGCCCTTGAGGCGTACCTGGGCATACAACGCTTCGATCTGGCCATCAGCGCGCAGCAACCCTTGCCAACTGTCCTGATAGTCATTGAGCAGTGGCAACAGGTTGTCCATGGAGTCGTCGACCGGGTCCATGAACGGTGTGCCAAACGGCAAGTCGGCAGGGAGTAACTGACGACGGCGCAAAGCGTCATCCAGTGTGCGCTGCTTGGCTTCCATATCGCCTATCTGACGTCCCACCAGTTGCAGCTTGGCCGACAGTTGCTGGACGCGTTCGGTGAAGGCATCGCTGGAGCGCTTCAGTTCATCCTGGGCCGCTTCCATCTGCGCCAGGTTTTCCAGTTTCTCGCCTTCTTCGGCACTCAGGGTTTGCGTGCGGCGGAAGTCTTCCAGCGCCTTCTGCGCATCCAGCACTTGCTGGTACAGCGCTTCGGTCTGGGTCTTGCTCGCTGCACGGTCAGAGGCCACGGCCTGCTGAGTCTTGAGCTGCTTGAGTTCTTTCTCCAGACGCTCTTTCTGATCGCGCAAGGCTGCGCGATCCGCCAACGCCTGCAACGCCGGTGGCTCGATGTGGGAAATGTCGATGGAAAGGCCTGGCACTTCGAAACGCTCGCCCTTGAAGCCATCGAGGATCTGCTCCAGGGATTTGACCCACTGGCCGTCCTCGTCCAGCGTGATGCCGTGCTCGCCCAACGGCAGGCTGAACAGCGAACTGTTGAACAGTCGCATCAGGCGCTCGACATCCTGCTGTGAGAATTCTTCGCGGAGTTTGGCGTAGCTATTGTTATCCGCGTGGTCGAGCTGCTGCTTGACCGACTTCAAGCGTTTTTCCAACTCGCGCAGACGCTCGTCCAAATCCTCGGCGCTGAACTGTCGCGACTGCGCCAGGGCGCCGGCCAACTCATCGTGAGCATCCTTGGCCGCCAGCAGTTGCTGCTCCAGCACCTTGACGTCATCGACCAAGGCAAAGCGATGCTTGAGCACCGACAACTCGCCCAACCAACGCTGAATGCCGCTGATTTCCCGCTCCAGGCGCATCAGTTCCTGGGTGCCGCCGCGCTGGTCGTTCTGCAGCGCATCTTGTTCGTTGCGGTAGTGCTCGGCCTGGATCGTCAGCTCTTCCTTGCGCGCACTGGCATAGTCCGACCAGGTGCCCAGCAACGAATCCAACAGCGGCGACAGGCGATGCAGTTTACCGCGCAGGATATCGCGCTGTTTCACGCCATTGGACAGCGCCTCGACCAAAGGCCCGGCGGCCACCAGCGAGTTGTAGTCCTGTTCCATGCGTCGTACATCACGGAAGGCTTCTTCACACGCGGCGATGTAATCGACACTGCCGGAACGCAGGCTGTGTTCGAAGGCATCGAGGAACAACTGCTTGAGCTTGGCCGCAGTGATTTCGCGCATGTGCAGCAGGTTGATAAACAGCGCGCGGAAAGTCTTCAGGCTCTGCTCGCTGGTGGAGCGCAGCGGAATCAGGGTCAGGTCCAATGGGATCGACGTGTGGCCGCCCACCAGCAAGCGACGCAGTTCATCGGGCTTGAGTTCGTAGGCTTTCAGGCCTTCGCGCTCAAGGTTGGTGAACAGCTCTTTTTGACGCAGGCAGGTGTCGTTTTTCTGGTAGTGGGCCAGGTCCAGCTTGCCCGCATAGGCAAAGAACTGATGCCCGAAACCGCCGCCTGGGCCACGCCCGACCACGCCAATCACGTGCGGGCCGTGGGGCAGGGACACTTCCACGAGGATGTAGCTGGTGTCAGTCGCGAAGTAGAAGCGCCGCGATTGCTCCAGGGTGTACTTGCCGAAACTCATGTCCGACATGCGTGCCAGGATCGGGAACTGCAAGGCGTTGATCGACGCGGATTTACCCAGGTTGTTCGCGCCATACACCGACAAGGGTTCTTCCAGCGGGAACAGACCCAGGCTGTAACCCGCGGTGTTCAATAGGGCGAAGCGGCGGATGCCGTAGCGTTCCTTACTCATGCGTCGGTCTCCTGTTCTTCGGCAATGGCACGGGCCAGGGCGTCTTCTTCGCTTTCTTCCGCGAAGTCACTGAGGTCCAGCGGGTCATCGGTTTTCAACAGTTTTTCGTCGCTGTCTTCGTCGATGATCACCGGCGCCGGCAACGGCAATACGCTGTGGATACTGGCGGCCAAGTCGCGGTCCTGCTGAACCGAGAGGCACACGTCGAGGAAGCGGTGCATCGGTGGAAGGAAGCGGTACACGCCGTTGTCTTCGCTGGCGAAACCCAGCTGGGTCATGCGGCGCATGATTTTTTCTTCGAGTTCTTCCTGGGTCTGCACTTCGGCCTGGATAAACAGGTCGCGGTACTTTTCCAGCAATGAAGGCAACTCATCGCGGCCCAGACTGCCACCGTCGAGCACAGCGATCGGGTCGCGACCCTGGTCGGCCAGGTGCTCGACGATGATGAAGGTGAACAACGCCAAACGCTGGGCGGTCTTGTTCACCTGCGCGGCTGCTACGGCGGTGTCCGGCACAAAGTAGTAGAAACCACGGGTATCACACACCAGCTCAAAGCCCAGGGCCTTGAACAGCGTGCGGTACTGGTCCTGGAAGTTCGACAGTTGCGCGTACAGCTCCGGGTCACGGCGGCTGACGTGGTAACCCTTGAACAGCTCGCGAAAGATCGGCGCCAGCTGGGACAGTTCGGATAGATCAAGATGCATAAGGAGTGCTCGCAGAATTCTCGGCGGCGTCAGGCGTAGCCGGGAGCAGGGCGAAGGAGCGCAGGCTGACCTGGTGCTCGTGTGTGTGGTAATCGCGGCGTTCCAGGCGTTCGCGCTTGAAGCGTTTTTCCCGCGAGAGGCGCGAGAACCAATACAGCAACTCGTCAGTCGCGCCGTCCGGTTCCTGTTCCAGCAGCCAGGTCATCAGGTCTGGCATCGGCAGCGCGTCTTCGCAGCGTTCGAGCATTTCCTTGACCGTGCGCGGTGCGCGCTGGGCTTGGCCCTTGTGGGTTTTGTGGGCCTTGGGGAAACGCGCCGGTTTCGGCTCGAAGTTCGCCAGGGCATACACATAGGCTTCGACTTGGCTCGCGGCGCCGAGGAAGGTGCTTTGTGGCCGAGTAAACATTGGCATCGCCGCTTGCGGCACTGCGTCCAGACCTTTACGGCGGATCGCCGACAAGGCCAGTGCGGCGCCACGGGTCACGGCGTTGTGCCGGCGCGCTTCTTCGCGTAGAGGCAACAGCAGTTCCCGCGCATGACGCAAGGTCAGTTGGGCGCTGGTCTGCATTTCGAGGATGCGCGCGTGGGTGCGCAGCAGCATGTCGTCGTCCACCAGGTGGCCGAGGCGCTGTTGTTCGGTGAGCATGCGCAGCAGCACATTTTCCACCTTGCGCACGCCTTGCTCGAAGGCGCCGTCGGCGTTGACCAACTGGATCATTGGTTCGACGTATTCATCCCAGGTCGCCAATACCTCGGCGTAACGCTGGCGCAACGGGATCTGGCGGTCGCTGGTCTTGGCTCGGTCGGCCACGGCGGCGAGGGCCTGTTCGTCGTTGGCGAGTTTTTTCAGTACATCGCGCACGCGCATGTCGAGCAGGCGCAGTTGACGGGCCAGGTCGTGGCCGTCACGGATGTCGAAGGCGTCCTGGATATAGCCGGCCAGGCGCTCAAGGTGGCGCAGGTAGGCTTCGATTTCCAGGCACAGGCCAAGCCGGTGCTCCTTGCGAAGATAGGCCAGGAAGTCATGGATCTGTGCATTGAGCTCGAAACGGTTCGGGCTCTTGGCGACAGGCACCAGGATATCCAGGCGAATCCACACGTCCAGCAGGCTGGTAATGTCCTGAGGCGTGCTGTCCAGTTGTTGGGCGGCCAGTTGTGCGCGCAACTCGCCCAGGCTCAGGGTGCCTTGGTCGAAGTGTTCACACAGTGGCTCAAGCAGGGCCCAGTGTTCGGCGAGGGCGCGTAGGACGCGCTTGGGTTCGATCATCGGAATGGCCGGCTGGTTGGCGATTAAAAGTCGCGATTGTACTGCATCAGGCGCGGGATTTATCCACAGCCGGTCAGAGCGCAGTGGGCGATTGTTGTCGAACAGCGGTAGAATCCCCGCTCTTTACTTCTCCACAAGTGGCCGAGCTGTGCTTATCGAGTCCCGACGTCGCGCTTACTTGACCGCCATGCAAGTGGTCAATTGGCTGCCCCGCACCGAACTGCCGTTTGCCGCGCCATCGCGGCCCGAGCTGTTGCAGGCGCTTGAACCCTATGAGGCGTTCGAGTCATCGGGCGAGGAGGCTGCTGCGCCGGTGGCGGTGGTCAAGCCCGTCGTCGAAGCGCGCCCTGCGGTCGAGCGGGCGAAAATCGAAGTGCCGCGCCCATCTGCGGTGGCCAAGCCAGTGGTCGCCGAAGAGACTGCGCCGGTAGTCAAGGCGCCGGTCGTGCCGCCGCCGCGCTTTGCCCTGCAATTGCTGCGTGCCGGGCGGTGTCTGCTGCTGGTGGAGTTGCCGACTGGCGAACGTTTCCAGACTCGCGACCCAGCCTACATGCTGCTCAAGGACATGCTGCGTGCTGCGGGCCTGCCCGACAGTCCCCAAATCGTCGGCGACCCGGTGCGCTGGCCGCTGCTGGTGCGTGGCACCATGGATCAGGGCCCGGAAGCTGCTCGGGATTTTGTGCAAGGCTTTGTGTCGGCGCGCCTGGAAGACGAGCCCTGCGTGTGCCTGTGGCTGATCGGTCTGCCCGCCGTGCGTTTCGCCGGCGAGGCCAATGCCGAATCCTGGTACCGTGAACTGCAGGTCGAGGGTCTGGGGTCGGTGTGGGCCTTGCCGGGCCTGGAATTATTAATGGAAGAGCCACAGCGTAAGGCTGATGTGTGGCAAGCCATGCGCCAGCTGATGGCGCGCTGGAAAGCGACTGATGAGTGAAGCTGTATCCTTCCGCCCGATGACCGAGGCCGACCTCGACGCCGTGCTGAAAATCGAATATGCGGCGTTCAGCCATCCCTGGACCCGCGGGATTTTTCTCGACGGGCTGGGCAAGTACCAGATCTGGCTGATGTTCGAGGGCGAGCAGCAGGTGGGCCACGGTGTGGTGCAGATCATCCTTGATGAAGCGCATCTGTTGAATATCACCGTCAAGCCGGAAAACCAGGGCCGTGGCCTGGGTTTGGCCTTGCTGGAACACCTGATGTCCCGTGCGTACGCCGCCAGTGCCCGGGAATGCTTCCTGGAAGTGCGCGACAGCAATACCAGCGCTTTTCGCCTGTATGAGCGGTACGGCTTCAACGAGATTGGCCGCCGGCGGGACTATTACCCAGCAGTGGGTGGTCGCGAAGATGCGGTCGTCATGGCCTGTACCCTGGTCGACTGAATACGCGCAATTCAATGTGGGAGGGGGCTTGCTCCCGATGGCAG
>NZ_JBOICG010000466.1:0-3638 GCF_050739995.1 Pseudomonas sp.
GTCCAGGCGTGTGACGGTGCGGGGCTTGGCCTTGGGCAACGCCGGCTCCCCCAGCTTGCGGCGCAGGCGTGGCAACACACGCAGCAGGTGTTGCCGTTCGGCAGCGCTTTCCGGTGCCTGTTGTGCGGCGCACGCCAGGGCCATGGCCTGGGCATAGTCCTCCTGACGTTCCAGCACGCGAATCAGCCGTGAACGTGCGCCGGGGTAGGCACACAGGCGGTAGATACGTTGCGCCACGTCCAACTCGGCGCTGCGTTCGCAAGCGTGGCCGATCTGGAACAACAGCTTGGCGCGGCGTTTTTCCAGCCAGGGGTTGTCGGTGGCGAAGGTGGAGATTTGCGCCAATACAGCGTCCAACGCCTCCCCCGCTTCAAACGCCTGCTGGCACTGGTGCAGGAATAGAAAACCGTGCACGTCCTCACGGTGACGCAAGCCACGGGACTGCGCGCAAAACTCGACCTTCTCATAGGTGTAGATGCCCAGGTCCGCCAGTACGAACTCCGACCAGTCCTGGTGCAGGTTGCCAAAGAACATCAGCCGCAATCGGTCACACAGGTCCATCACGGTGAGGCTGTAGAGGGCATCGTCCAGGCCCGGACACCATTGGGCAAAACTTCGGCTCTCGGTGAACCGGGTGGCCAGCCCCTCCAGCCAGTCCGCCTTCTTGCCCTTGGGGTGTTCGACCCATGGTTTGAAGACGTCGAGGATTTCGCCTTTTTGCAGTAACGCAAACAGTGCGGCCAAGCCCAGCTCGCCTTGGTCATCGACCCACCCCTGCTCCACCAGCGCCAGCGCCGCCGTGTGGGTACAGCCAATTTCGGCGTAATTGAGTTTGCTCGCCCGAAAATGCACGCCCTTGCGCATCACCATGCGTACCAGCAGCGCCTGAGACGCTTGGGGCAAGCTGTCGAATTGCTGAATAAAATGCACTTCGTCCGCGTCGAGCAAATCGGCATAGCGCTGCCTCAGCCAGAGCAGCACTTGGCGGAAGTTATGCAGGTAATACAAGGGATCGTCGAGGGGATTGGCCATGTCACGCGCTGATCAAATACTGGTTATGCATACAGAGTGCCGTCCCAAACCGGCTGTTGCAATCGGTAATAGATAAATGGCGTACGCAACTTTTTGTATAAAAGTGATCAGATAGCTCAGTTGATGGCGTAACATTTATGGCCCGTAGCCATAGGTTGCGGGATTTTTTCAGGGTTAAGGCTAAGGGTAATGAACATGAAGAATTTGGGTCTGCCACTGGTTGCACTCACTTTTCTGCTATTGACCGGTTGCGCGACGCAAACCGTGGTGACCTTGCAAAATGGCACGCAGTATTTGACCAAAGACATCCCCAATACCAAAACAGCCGATGGTTTCTATGAGTTCACCGACATCGCCGGCAAGCATGTGCGCGTGAAAGCCGCGGATGTGGCGACAGTCATCAAAGAAAAATGACAACGAAAAGCCCCGCAAATGCGGGGCTTTTCGTTTAGCACGACCACTCGCTCAATACCGGTAGTACGGGTGGTAATACGGGTGATAGTAGGGATGGTAATAGTACGAGTGGTAGTACGGACGATAGCAGCACGGCCCCGGATACGCCGGGTACACCGCACATCCACCCAACCCCAGCAGGACCAGGGCGCACAGCAGCAATCGCAAACGGGACATGTTCGGCTCCTCCCACGTCATCACGCGAAACGGTTCGCTTGATCGTTAAACGCGCGTGCACCGACCGATCCGTCGCGTTGGGAGGCTAAAGATTTATTCACCGAAGGATTTTCCACGCGGCTGCGTTTAACCGATAAGCGCCTTCATCTTCGAAGGTGGCAATACGGAGAATCACGGCCATGGCACGCATGTCCCGAGCGGTACGCGCGCTTTTACTCATTCCCCTGACCCTGGCGGCCATGGTCAGTGCACCGGCGTTTGCCGATACCATCATCATCCGCCAACCACCACGGGTGATCGTGGTGCAGCCCCCTGCGCCCCCGATCTACTACGGGCATTGGGGTTACGGCCCGCGGCCCTATTACTATCCACACCCCTACTACGGTTATGGCTACCCCCACCGGCCGCATTGGGATGGCGGCTGGCGGGGGCACCATTGGCGTTGATCAGCCGATGCTGACGCCATCTGCCCATAGGCCGCCATGCCCAACGCCGACCAAGGTCACCGAGTCGGCGCCAAAGGTGAGCACCGTGTCCGCGCCGACCACTTTGGCATGGTCACGCAGGTCGGTGCTCCCCTCCACGTCCTTGAACACCAGCTTGTCCGTGGGTTGGTAGCCGATCACCCGATCGTTGCCAAAGTGGCCGCTGAACAGAAAGGTGTTATGCCCACTGTTGTCACGGATAGTGTCATTGCCCTTGCCGCCCTCGATAAAGTCCACGCCCTTGCCGCCCTGGATCAGGTCGTTACCGTCACTGCCGATGATGAAGGTGTTGCCCTTGTGGGCCTCGGCATTGCGGTTGAGGTCCTGCACCCAGGTGTTGGCCCGCGCCGGGTCGGACAGGTTGGCGACGATCACCGTGGAGTCGCGGGTCATCTGGTCGTAGAACCCGGACTCAAGAATACGTGTCATGCCATCGCCATAACCGGTAGGCAAATGGGAAATCCAGGTCGGCAGGTTGAGGATGGAGAATGGCAACACATTCCACAGCGTCGAGGCGTAATGGTCGTTGAAACTGACGATATTGTCGGCGGACGACTCATGAGGCTTGTCATGCACACCCAGGGACGACAGGTTGAAGGATGAGCCGTCCAGGGCGCGGAATACCGGATCGTTCTCGTAGCCGATATTGAGCACATTGTCGCCAGCGCTCTGGGTCGGCGAGGCGTAGGCCACGTAGTTGGCGTCCGTGTAGAAGCCGCCCCACTTGTTGTTGCTCAAGTCTGCCATGCTGTTGACCGCCAACCCGCCCAGGCTGTGGCCGCTGACCACTACGTCCTTGCCGTTCAAACCCTGGGCGCTGGCGTAGTCGGCGACGTTCTTGAGCAAGCCGCCGAAGGCTTCGCCGGCGTAGTTTTTTGCATAATCCTTAGGGCCCAATGCGGCGAGCAGATCGTTGATCACGTCGCCGATGGAGTCGCTGATCAAGGACTCCCGCGGCCCTGATGTACCGCGAAAAGCGATGCCGATTTCCAGCAACTTGCCGGCGTCATCGTACTTGCCCAGCACCTCGACCTGGGCCGTGGTGTAGCCAGCCTTTTCGCCGAAGAACGTGCCCCGCGCATCGACCTTGCCCTCGTAACCCAGGGTGCTCGCACTGATGGGCGTCCACCCGGCTTTTTGCACCGCCTCAAGGGCGGCTTTTTCCGAATCGGGGTTCCAGGGAATCCCGGGAATCACGCCTTGGGAGTCCGTGCTGCCCAGCAACGCCGTGACCAGCGTGGCCGGTAGGCCGAGGCCAAAGCCATTGTGCTGGTAGCCCACGGCAAAGCCGTTATCCAGGTTGTGGTAGGAATACAGCGTGATTGCCATGGCATCGGCAAACAATGCTTTGGAGCCCTCGGTGCCGAGGTTTTTATAGTCAAAGATACCCATGGTAGTGCCTCTCTGTTGTTGGATTTGTCGAGAAAGCCAAAACACCTTCTGATGCCCCACGATCCAAATGTGGGAGCGGGCTTGCTCGCGAAAGCGGTG